>JBDRSD010000045.1:0-18187 GCA_043825215.1 Nanobdellota archaeon | reverse complement strand
CAAGGCCTGCTATTATTATGATGCACGAGGGCGCGTCACGACAGAGTATAGGTATATCGACGGTAACCAGATCGGAACAATGCCATTGACCTACCAGTACGACAATGCAGGAAACATCCTCGCGCTTGGCTACCCGAACGGGGACTCTGCCACCTATGAGTATAACAGACTCAACCAGCTCGAGACCGTCAGGCTCAATGGAGAACTCCTCTCGACATACACGTACCAGCCCGACGGGCTGGTAGCGACCCAGACATATGATAATAAATGCCAAATAGACATAGAATAATAAATGCAAACCATAGGTGAAAACAATGAAAGAACTACTCAAAACCGGATTATTTGTCGTCTTGTGCACTATCTTCCTCACCACTGCAATCTCCTTGGTGAACGCGAAAGGAGAACTAGCAACAGCGGTGGAAATAGAGGGCGGGGGCGGAGGCGGTTGCTATGACACAGACATCGTCACCACGTACTCCTACACTGACAGGAATTGGGTGCAGGAAATCAGCATATCAGGCATCCAATGGGGAGGAGGATTTCATACGGTCAAAGAGGAATACGAGTATGATGCAGTAGGCAACCTGAAATTCCTCACTGACAGCGAAACCAATCCGATCGTCAACAAGAAGACAAGCTTCACCTATGACAACCTGAACAGGCTCATGGGCGCACAGGGAGTAAACCAAGGACAACAGGATTACTGGTCACGAAACGGACGATACTTCGACACACTCGACTTCCAATATGACATGGTTGGTAACATCAAGAAGAATTACGAGCTCGAATACTGCTATATGCAAAACAACAACGTCGTCTGCGGTAACAGCATCACCAACGTCGACAACAACAGACTTAAAAAAGTCAGGCCTGCAGGAAGCGCATTCGGAAGCGCACTTGAGACCAGTTACGACTACGACCCCTACGGCAACTTACAGACAGAGACGTCCTGGCAGGAAATCCCTGTCGGCGACATCGACTTCAATGATGGCAAGGTCAAGGCGGTAGGATTTGAAGACCTCCCAATCGGAACACCACTTCGAATCCTCTTCTATCACAACCAAAACACGCTCTTTCCAACTGCGGAAAGCGCCTGGTGGACGACAACAGTCTCCCAATATAGAGGAGGCAAGAGACCATATTGGGACGGAGCCACGTACACGCAAGGAGCTGATATCATCAGCCAGAACCTTGGAGGAGGATCTGTCATTGCCGCTGATTTCTACAACGACAACCTGTATGGAGGATATCCTTTTATCAAGCAGTACTTCCGCGCATACAAGGAAAAGACAACCACGTATTGCTGGGACTTTGCGAACAGGATGACCAAATGGTACGACAACGACGGAAACTGCATGGCATTCGGCTACGACCATGCAGGCAACAGGATCAAGAAGACAGAACTGTCATCTGACAGGCCAGGCAAGTGGGTGTCTTTTGACGGTGACGACGATGACATCGCGATCAATGACGCGAACAAGCTTGACCTCACCACACAACTGACCCTTGAAGCATGGGTGAAACTCACAGCCCCTCCAGATCCGATACACTGCGAAGGCATCATCAGCAAGGCAAACGGGTGGAACAACGGAGCGTATGAGATCATCGCCTGCCAGAACTCGAACAAGTGGCGGCCAACATTCCGGTTCTCCACAAGCGAGAACAGCAATTACAACTTTTATGGCGGATCGCCAGCACTTGAGCTCAACACATGGTACCATGTCGCAGTCACGCTCGACACCAGCAACAATGCACGCCTTTACGTCAACGGCGTGCAGTCAGGAAACCAGCAGGACATGGGAGCGCACCCGATCGCAAGCACAGGACAGCTTGCCATCGGCACCAGAGGAAGCCACCTCCCCTCTACAGGATTATCCCACATCACTGGACTCATCGACGAAGCACGCATATGGAATGTTGTCAGGTCAGCGGCAGACATCCAGAACAGCATGAACACTGAGATCACAAGCCCTCCAGGAAGCCTCGTCGGCTATTGGAAACTCAACGATGGCACTGGGACAACAGCAACAGATTCATCAGCAAATCCTGTCAATGGTGTTCTCACAACAGAAGACATGTGGGCACCACGCGCCAAGACAACCTACTATGTCACCCAAGGCAACAATGTCATCTATGAAACATTCGAAGATACGTTTTTCGCCTGCCCGACAAGCTGCTGATAAATTTTTTTCAAATTCCATGACGTGAACAACATGAAGGATAAGAGTGTGGGGATACTTGTATGCATCATGCTGCTTGTCCTCTATTCTTCTCTGTCATTTGCAGGAGAAATCGAGGCGACAAAAGGCGTCGCAGCAGACTCCTGGAAGAATTCCTACACCGGCCTTTCCCCAAGCCTGTTCACAGGAGACCTCTCCTACAGCGTCCCGCTCATGTCCTTTTCAGGACGGGGAGGGCTGGGATTCGGCCTCAACATCCATTATTCCAGCGACATACAAAAGACGCTGAATGCAAACAATAGTGACCGCCAGGCATCCATCGTCGGGCTCGGCTGGAACCTCAACATCCCTTCCATCACACCTTTCAGCAAGGATCCGTTCCATCCCCATATTGACCCTCCATTCGACAGCAATTATGTATATGACGAACACAGGAATCCTGAAGCCTATCTCGCCCACCTCCCCTCAGGAACATACATCCTCACCCAGTTAGCCTCAGACCAGGAATGCACAGTTCCTCCAGCAGACCAATACCTCTTCGGAGGAGACTGGTCATCTTATAATTATCTGATCGGTCCAGAATCAGTCTTTATCTCCTGCACGCGCTTTGTCGCCATCGACAATCCTCTCATCACCGCGATACGATACGAAGATGACTATTATCATAATGTCTTTTTTGACGTCACAGGGCCAGACGGCACCTGGTACCGGTTCCAGCACGTCAGGAACATGTATGTCCTCGACAACCTTGAATGGGACTCGACCCAATCAAACCCGCCACGGCCAAAATACGAAGACACCCAATGCCTCGTCAACGGCATCGGCCCTTGCATCAAGCACTTCAACGCATTCAACGAATTCACACTGGAAGATAATGTCAGGAACTTCTTCTACCAATGGGACATCACAGAGATGAAGGATCCTGTCGGGAACACCATCCAGTTCAACTGGAAAGACCGCGTCGAGCCCTCGCAATACCAGATCGTCAAGAATTTCGATGTCACCACCCCCTGCGGAAGTTATGAGTCGGGGGGAGGAATACAGGAGATTATCTATTACTGTGATCTCGAACACAGGGAATGCACCATAACAGACCAGGCAACAGTGGATAACTTTAACATCGTCGAATCGCGGCTAGACTCTGTCGTGTTCGAATCACCTGAACATGCGGCGTATGATCCCTATGACTTCTATGTCTTTTCTGACGTGGTAGCCTACATGATAAAACTCATCTACGAGGACAGGACAGACTATGGTAGTGATGGCAGGTTTGATATTTCAGAGTTTACCTTCACTGGCTACTGTGGACATAACTGGATTCCATTTTTCTCCACAGACACGCCAGGCATCAGCTCGACCAAGCGCCTCAAGGAAGTGCGGCTTCTCCGCCTCCCCGCAAACAAAGCAGAAAACGATCCCAGCGTCCAAGTCCTTTCAAAAACAGAATTAGGCTATCAGTATGCAGGCACAAACCCAAAACAGAAGCTGCTCCTCGATTCCGTGACATCCAAGGGAAAGAACGACGTGGCGATGCCATCACTCGTCTTTTCTTATACCAACGGCATGCTCTCTGGTGTCACCACGCCGCTTGGGGCAGTCATGAGCGTTCAGTACGAAGCCAAAGGCGTCGATGACCTTGGCGGCAATGAGGGAATCTATGCGGAGAATATGAGCTTCGGCGACTCATTAGATAATCCGCCACTCTATTACAATCAGGTTGTCCAATACACCGACCTCGGTGAGAAAGTCCCGTATGATGAATCCTTCGGCAAGGTCAGGGGCATGGGCACCTGGGAATTTGCCAACTCCATCTTCACAGTGCTAGCTGGTGAAGGATTCCATATCTTCAGCATCAACACAACAGACGTCAAACATCCGAAAATACAATATATCTTCGGCGCAGGAAGTATAGAGGACTGGGGTGTCGAAACCACGAAAAGGACAGACCTTATCGTCGTCGACAATTATGTCTATTCGACGATGTACGATACTGAAGTTTTCGAGCAAGGGCTTTCAATCCAAAGAATCAACACCCACAAGTTTATTGATCAATATGGTGTTAAGCACGTGATTGGGGAGCTATTTTGGACAGGGCAGTACCCGTGGAGTTATGAACCCTCTCTTGATTTCCGTCCTGAAGCCATGAAGCGCATCGGGAACTATCTCTATGTGGTCGGCCTCGATAGGACCACGTTCAACGGCAAACTCGTTGTCATCGACATCACCGACCGTGAACACCCACAAGTACGCGGAGAATGGGACCTCGCCAGAGGCAATGCCAAAAACGCAGCATATGATATTGACGTACTCGGCAGCACACTCTACATCGCGATCAACGACGCGAGCCAGCCCAACAACTATGGCGGCGTCTTAACCTACACTATCCAGAATCCGCTGCAGCCGGTCTATGTGAACACCCGTCTTCCTGAGAAGGACTTCATCAAGCTCGAGACAGCTGACAACAAGGTATTCGCCCTCCAGAAGATCGACAATGGCGACTGCTGGATACGCGCATATACCCCAACATTTTCCGAACTCTTCAGCTACCACAACGGGTGTGACGGTTGGGGAATACATGACCGCCTCTTATTCCTGACGAACACCGATTATAAGCTCGACGTGTATGACTTCAGCTCAGGCACCTTCCACCTCGTCGACACCATGCCAGAGACAATCCCGGGCATATGGATGGCGATCAATAACGAAAAAAGGTTCCTCGCATCCGCAGGATCGAAATTCTACGCATTCACAGTCGACAAGGCACCTCTCCAGCAAGGATTCCGCGTACAGTCCATAACAGTGTATGACGGACTCAGCAACAGCAAGACTAATACGTACTCGTATGAGAAAGGCAATTATATCGCGCCATACAAGAATGAATACTATGTCCGCTGCCTGAACAACAATGCCCCAGGAACCTGCAGGAAGATGCTCGAATACCCTGACGAAGTCGGCTACAACAAGGTGACAATATCAACACCCGATTATGGCAGGACTGAAAGCTATTTTTACAACGTGCTCGATGCCGCGCTCTGCCCGTCGTGTCCTGTCTTTGATTTTCCCATCATGGCCAAAGGGACAAAATATGACGAGAAGAGTTTCAATGAAGGAGGTGCGATGGTGAGCGAGAATTCAGGGACATATGCCCAGTTCGGATGGACCCCTAATTATAACGACCCGCACAGGATCCTTGGCAAGTCTGACGCCATCGCAACATACCCTCTTACTGCGACGTCAATGCTCGACAATACTGTGAAGACGACGACCTACGAGTACGCGTGGGATGTCCTCAACCTGCCGCTCATACGAAAAAAGATCGAACAAGGCAACGGCATCTCCAGGATCACCTATACCATTTACGCCCATGAGAGATACAATCATCTCAAGGAAAAGAACATGCTCACCCAGACCTATGCTGTTCAAGTCGGACACCAGAATATCCCCCCAGACACTGTCTTTAATGCTAATTCCCAATTCAGCCAATACCTTGATGCCCTCACAATCAACCTCTATCACAGCGTCAATCCTCCACTGAACTACTATAGCCCCCTTATGACAGGAACCTGGACTGATCTCGACGGCGACAAGCAGTTTGACAGCACTGAAAATTATTATGCATCAGCAGAGCTCATCAAAGACACGTACACCTATGATACCTATGGCCGCGTCAAAGAGCACAGGGACCCGAACAACAAACTCTTCAAGGTCTTTTATCAAGGACCCACAGACCCCTGCGACGACACAACAGGCAATGAAGGAACATACGCGAATTACTTCCCGACGTGCTTCATCGGCCCGATAACAAATCTCAGGGAAATCAACAAGTACAATGAACTGGGAAAAGTCACAGACTACATCGACGTCCAAGGCAAGACCAGCCATTTCGAGTACGATGACCTCTGGAGGCCTACCCAAGCATACAAACCAGGAGACAACACTCCGAGCGATCCTGGGACTGACAATCCCAGCGTGACCTACCAGTACCGGTTCGCCATAGGCGACGGCGACGGCCTCACGTACGATCCTTCGAACCTGGCAAACATGGACATGAACACCGTGACCACCCGAACCAGGCTTGATGACACGAAGACCATGATTACGAGCACGTATGCAGATGGCATGGGCAAAGAGTTCATCGGAAGCACCAAGGACGCACTCGCACGGGATGTAGTCAGCCAAAAGATCTACAACGCAGCCATGCTCCTAGAAAAGCAGAGCGAACCTGTGCTCATCACGACCCCGCCAGACTCCCGACCCAAATCAACAGTCATCTACGAGACAAGCCCGCTCGAGCGGGTAAGCAAGACCTATTCCTTGAACCAATACCCATCAGGCTCGTTTGTCCAGACAGACTATTCAGGAGATGCGAACTTTCATTATACGCTACTCACTGACGAAAAAGGAATCCAGACAAGGTCAAAGACAGACAAGCTCGGCAGGACAGTCGAGATCAAGTCAGCACTCGGCACACCAGAAGAAGAAACAACCATCAGCCAATACAATGACATCATGGGAGCAAGCACGACAATCACGAATGCTGCAAACCAAGTGACGGAAAGCCGCGCCGATACCCTCGGGCGCATCCGCGTGACCAAGCAAGTAGACGGTGGCGTCAAGAGAAACCTCAAATATGACCTCAACAGCAACGTGCTTGTCTCCGGAGAGAATTGCGACTGGGCATCAGGGGCATTCACTGGCCTTCCAAGCTCATACAACTGCGGTCGACTCATCGGACAGGCATATGACGAGCTGAACAGGATAAAATGCGTGAAATACGGCATCACAGATGCCAACAACTGGAACGGCGTCACCTGCCCTGCTGATGCACAGGTCAAATATTATTATGACACCTACACCCAATCTCCCTGCGCTCCACTATCCAATGAGAATTGCAACGACGCATTCTCTTGCCCAAAAGGAAAGGTTGTCGCTGTCAGAAACACACTCTCAGGAGACATCCTCACCTGCTACTACTATGACGCCCGTGGGCAGCTCAGGGGAGAGAAAAGGACAATCGACGGGCAGACGCCCTCCTATGACCTCTTGTACAATTACGACAATGCAGGCAACATGATATCTATGACCTATCCGAACAACAAAGTCGTCTTGTACAAGTACAATGTCCTCAACCAGCTCGAATCAGTCTGGATCGACAAAGATCCGGATCCGGACTTCCTCCTCACCACCCACACCTACAATCCTGACGGCACGATACTCACCACCACCTACGACAACAAGTGCCAACCATAATCCTTTCACAAGATTTATATACCACCTCCTCGCAAAAGAGTATCGGGAGTGATCATGAAAAAGAGGTCCATATTCATCATTGGCATTGTCTTTATTATCCTGTTCTCTGTCTTTGCATTTGCAGGAAGCCAGGTCATCCTGTATTCAAAGGAGAAGATCGACACGGCATCCGGAGACCTCTACCTCTCACTTGGCAATACATTCTACAAACAAGGAAACACTGAAGAAGCAGTCAAGTGGTACCTCAAAGGACTGGAATACGAGCCTGACAACGAGTTTGTCCTGAACAACGTCGGATTCTACTATATCGAGAAAGGAAACTATGCACAAGCAGAAGCATACCTGCAACGAGCAGTCGCAAAAGACCAATACTACGAGACAGCAAGAAACAACCTCGCCGTCCTCTACAATAAAGAGAAACGCTATGACGAAGCCATCCAGCAACTCCTCGTCCTCACGAAGATCGACCCGAACAATCCCTCCTACCAGTACGACCTCGGCATCAACCTCGCAGACCTCTTCCGCGAAGAAAACATTGGAAACCTCGATGATGCAATCATCCGGTTCCAAACAGCAATAGAACTCTCGCCAGGATACGCCCACGCAGAAGAGAACATCAAAGCACTCAATGAAGTGAAGGTTGCGATGGGAATCGTGTGAGATCAATACCTACTAAAGAAGAAAAGTATTCTTTATTGTTGTTATTTGATGTGATGTTCAGGATTCAGAATGAATTCTTCGATTGAAATTGTTGCATCGGTTGTTGCATTGGCAAGCAGTATGCCTTTGGCGCCGAATGCTCTCTTGAAAGCGACCAGACCCTGTTTTTCTCGCAGTGGAATGTCATCAGCAGCGCATACCTGCACAGCTATTCCGTCTACTATGAAATCAACCTCAAATCCGTTCGCAGACCAATAGGCTGGATTATCCAAGACATGAAGAACTGCCGCTTCCAATGCTCTTCCTTTTTCGAATCGGTTATTGACTATCCTACTAAAACCATAATCTGCAGAATACACCTTATTCTCTTTCTGGACGTGTTTTCTGCGAGAATGTGAAAAAAATCCGACTTCTTCAAGCAAAAATGCGTCAACGCTGATGTTTATGTATTTCGCGGTTGTGCTTCTGCTGAGATTGAACTGTCTTGAGAGACGGGCAATGTTAATTTTCCCGCCGACGACGCTCACAAGAGCATACAATAAGGACGTCACAGTCTTTTGGTTTCTGAGATTATTTCGCTTGATGATGTCTCGCAGGATTATCGTCTGCAAATAACTTCTGAGAAGTGTCTTTTTTTGCTCCACTGCATCTGCCTTGATGATTTCAGGGAAACCCCCCCATTCCGCATAGTCCAACAAGAAACCATCCGGCTTTAACCGCAGATATTCTTTATAATTCATGGTCCTGATTTTGTGGTACACATGCCTTCCGGTGAGATAATTGGCAACATCCCTCTCAAAGAATGAGGCAGTGGAACCAGAGATGATGAACTTCATGTTCGCATCAGCGTCATACGCGGATTTTAGATATTTCTCCCAATGCTTGACCACCTGTACTTCATCAAGAAATACGAACACTTTTTCTTTTGTCTGGAAGTTTTTTATGATCTTCACTACGTCTTCATAATTCCTGATTCCCAACTGGGGGTCATCACAGGGGATGAAAAGAATCTGCTCCTTTGACACTCCTTTGTCCACGAAGTATCTCATGCATTGCCGAAGAAGTGTTGTTTTTCCAGAACGCCTGATCCCGGTAATGACCTGAATTTCCTTTCGGAATAAGAAAGAGACGACATCCTGGTAGTTGAATAGCCGGTCTGTTCCGTAATCAAGTTCCTTGTTCCAGAGGTTATATTTCTCTAAGTTATCTTTCATAAAGGACGGATAGTTAGCACTCTTTATAAACCTTATTGATTTTGTTTATAAATGTGATAAAAATGGTACTCACACGCAGAAGAAAACATCAAAGCACTCGAGAACGTGAAGGCGGCGATGGGAATCGTGTAAAGACATTAACTAATACAGCGAAAATTTTATTTTTTTCTTCGAAAGAAATGTGTTAACGCAGATATTTATGTATTTCACAGTTGTCCTTATGCTGATACCTTTAGCCACTAATAAGTAGTTACATACCGAAAGATTTATAAATTAGGCCATCTATTATCTTTTTTTATGGGATATAGAGAACTAGCAATGGGAACAGCACTACTCTTAGGACTTTCAAGTGCTGCGATCGCAGGAGACAAAGAAAAACAGTGGCAACCCTCTGTTTCTGCAAGTATTGGCACATCGTCTGAAGAGAGTAATCCATTCCATGTGGCTGTCAGCGCATCCCTTCTTCGACACATCGGGAATGGCTATGCGCTTGGCATCGATTCAGACCTGCTTATCGAAAACAAGGATTCTGAGATAGGATATGGGCTCTGCCTGGAAAAAAGGATGGGACGGCGTATGTATGACATCGGTATCGGAGTCTCGACAATCAGTTTCGATGAGCCGTTGCACATCTCTGATGGCCCTGTCAGCGAGCCCATCGCCGAAAGCGCAGCACACGTTTCAGCAGGTGTTGCACAAGACATTTCGAGTCAGACTGGCCTAATTTTCAAATATACCAGAAACCTTGCTAGCCAAGAGCTCTTCGAGCATCATTATCCGAAGGACAGGTTTTCTTTTGGCATAACGTACAGATTCTAATCACTTTTTCACCTTACCAAACTATTTGCTTCTCGTTCTATCCAGTCGGCGTCTGAATTGTAATAGTTTGGCCCTCCATAATCGCCGCCATTGGCCAATCCATGCCCAATATAGAAAGAACTTTCAAGGAGAGCATCTCCCGCTATATCGCCAAGGCCATAGATGTTCAGTCCGAATACTTTCGGCCTCCAGGGAACGATACCTGATCCGAAACTCGCAACCTCGATACTTTGCATGCGGTGAATGTTCTCATGCCTCAGGATGCGAGTATTCTTATAATTCCACCCATACGAATCAGCAGTCCTATATGCTATTGCACCGCCAAAATCTCCTGCCAATCCGGCATATCTTCCACTTCTAGTCAAAGAAGTACTTCCATATTCACTTCTGGTGAACATTGCAATCCCCGTGCCTAAAGACTGTCGTACATTGAAAGTATTTCCTTTAGTTGTCGCAAAACTCACAATGTCATATGTGCGTGCGAGATTGATGCCTATACCAAGCCCCCCTTGCGAATCATATGATCCAGTCATCATCAAGTAGTCGAATTCCAGGTGGCTGAAAGGCGCCTTGTTCCTCATGGCATTTGTCCGAACTGAGCTGAAGAGATTATCAGCAAGACCTGCAGCGAGGAAATCAGTGTCAGAATTAGCATTGCTTCCGACAAACTGTTTTACTTGAAACGAGCCAAGTCCGGCTGCAGCGCCAAGTGCCGTATTTCCTGCTATCTGCTTGAAAGAATCGCCGCGGATTAGCCCTGCGCCAAGGGAAAATACTGCTGAAATGGCCATATTCATCCCGCGGAGCATTGCCTCGCTTGGCTCATGCCGTTCCCAATTGCCGTCAGGATCTCTCATGACAAGAGGATTGTCAGAAGCATACGTATAGCTCGCAAGAGCAGCTCCTGCAGGATCCACACTCATAAACCTTCCCGTTCTCGCATCCAAATACCGCGCGCCAAAATACATGAGATGCCCGTCATCCTCCTTTCCTGTATAGGTGAACCTCTGCTTTTTAGAAGCATAGCTTTCTTTTTGAAGCTGCTTCCCATACGGATATGCTTTAAAACGACTCTCCAACTGCCCCTTATCACTCACCACCAGCCTGTTCGTAGAAAGCACATCCTGCACATGATATGAAATTTCCCCTGAAGATTTCTTCACACCAACCAAGCCTGTTCCATACACATATGACACACTCTCAGAATCACTCCTCAGCCCTGCAGGCATTTCGGGAAGAGCATCCTGCATGAGAAGCGAAGCTGCCTGACCTGCAGAGTTCTGCAAACCCACCCTCATTGTCTCAATGGTTATGACCACCGCAAGAAAAATGATAATGATAGTTGCGGCCAATGCCATTACCCGTTTATTTCTGACAATGCGCTTCATTTGATAAGTACAACCTCTGCAATTCCTTCAAAATCCCTATCACAGGTGATTAATTTTGCCTTTTTCTTCCGGCTCGCCGCAAGCACGTGCGCATCAGCAAGCCCGAATTTCGGCCTGGTCTTTCTTTCCTTGACATAAATTTTTGCAGTCTCAAGCCCTAATTCGTAATCATACGGCTGAAGAACCGAAAGGTCGCGAAGCATCACCATAGCCTGCTCAGCAACAAGCCCGTCTTTGAGAAATTTCGTGCAGACCTCTGAGACGATGAGCCCTGTGATGTGGATCGCCACACCCTCTTTCTGGATATACTCCCTTATTCGCCTTCCCTTCTCTGTGCCTGCAAAATACTCTATCCATGCCGAACTATCGATAAAAAGCGTATTCATGAGGAATCACTCCTGCTTTGAATGCATACGGTCTTCCTTCTTGAATGATGAGAGCTTGGGCTGCACGCCAAAATAATCCTTTCGCAACCTCTGCACACTGACCTGCACGAATTCCCCTTCGCGGATCCCCTGGAATACAACAATGTCCTTTGGAATACGCACCATGAGGGATCCTCCGATCTTCTTTGCCTGTTGTATTGTCTCAGCCATTCAATCACCAAGTATAATACTAATTTAATAAAGTTATACTCCTGTTATATTTAAATCTTTTGTCCAGAGAAGGCTGAGTAGTTCGATTTCTTATCTTTCCAAATAAGACAAGCTCACTTCTTCAGAATCAGCTTCAACACAGCATCCTTTCCCTTCCAGTCCAGGGCTTCCTTCAAGAATTAAAATGAAAAGCAACACCTGTTAAATACACTACTGTTTAATGGTAAAAATAGAAACATTTAAATATGAGCAGTGTTCATATCACACCATGAAAACAATTGTTGGCATCATAGCAGCGATACTTGCATTGACAAATCCTGCTCACGCCGAAGAAGTAAAAGAGAAACCTCAACAGGCCGCAGTCTATGCACTAGCACCCCGCGATATTGAGGTGGGATTGACTTACTCGCCAAGAGGATTCACCCAGGGAGGAATTCTTCCAATATTCAATTTCGCATTCAGGAATGAACATGAATTCCCAGGACCAACCTCATTCTCCTACGGCATTGGCGCTGGATTAGAATCACATACAACTCTTGGGAATGTGGGCCTGAGAGCCCAAGGATTCATATGCCAACCAGCGGAAACGGATTCTGACAACGACGGCAGGGTGGATACACATGTCGGAGGAGGGTATATCCTACTTGGATTATACGATGCAATACCTGTCACAAGATCACTTGATGTGATGATTGGCGGTTCTTTCATGAAAGGTACATACACGAATGGGAACAGAGAGAATGCGCTCACAGATACCGAGGTAGAAGCAGGGATCCGATTTAAATTTTAGTACAAGATACCTTTTCTAATTAGGTACGCTTCAATCTTCTCCACCATACCAGGAACGTTCATATGCAAATGCTTCTTGTTCTGACGGGAGAAGATTATAATAACCTTGTCCAAACATCTTCTGCCTGGTTGAAGCATAATACGCTGAATATCCTGCATAATAGACCAGATTTGAGGAGAGTGCCGAGAAGTCAAGACCCAATCCTAGAAACCGCTTATTGTCAAGGAAAGAAAATCCTCCTGAATCATCAATACCAAGTCCACGTCCGAGACTCGGAAAGTCCCCACCAGATTGGAATGAATGGACCAATTCATGACGCATGACGTGCTGAGTCCACTCCTCATCGTAGCGCACGTACGTTACTGCTCCACCCCCCAAGAAACCTTCAAAACCAGACCAACCAGTCCCCATAAGCTCTGATCGCTGGTCTTCATCCCTGACGCTGAATACAGGCCTCAACGATTCCAAAGAACGACCTATATCCAATCTGCCATTATGCCCGACTGCATATGTTGCATGAATTGCTACATCTGCTGCTCTACCTACATCAAGGTTGACCTGAGGATTTTTTCCAAGACCGACATCTAAACTTATAGGCGAGAAAAGATTGAACCGAATATTACCCAGGTAGGGCTTGTTTGCGATGGCATTACTCCTCACAGAATTGACAACATCTGCTGCGAGGAATGAAGCCGGTCTAGAATTCCTTTTCAAGTCAAAGGATGCTACACCCATTGCACTCGAAACCACTGTGTTTTTCAAGATTGATGTAAATGAATCCCCCCTCAGAACTCCAGCTGCAAGAGCAAATCCTCCGGATATCGCTGCATTCCAGGTCGCCACCTGCGCCTGAGTAACCTCGTTGCCATCAGGATCTATATTCTTCAAAGGATTCGCATCTGCATAATCATAGTTTGCCATGCTCGACTGCGCAGGATCCACTCCTAAGAATCGTCCTGTCCTCGCATCCAGATACCTTGCACCAAAATACATGAGATGCCCGTCATCCTCCTTTCCAGTATAGGTAAATTTCTGCTTTTTAGAAACATAGCTTTCCTTTTGCAAGTCTTTCCCATACGGATATGCTTGAAAACGACTCTCCAACTGCCCCTTATCACTCACCACCAGCCTGTTCGTCGAAAGCACATCCTGCACATGATACGAAATTTCCCCTGACGACTTCTTCACACCAACCAACCCTGACCCATACACATACGTCGTTGTCCCAGACACACCAATAAGAGGAAGTCCCAAAGGTTCATCAGGTACACTCTGCTTTGCCATGGGCAAAGACGAACCCGCATGACCAACACTCGTACCCACAGGAAACACACTCAAAACAAGAAGAGAAACAACAAATAAACCAAATACAGACAAAAGAAAAACAAATCGAGCATGCATACCATCCATCCCAACAATAACCCTATATAAATATTATCATCACTTCTTCAGAATCAGCTTCAAGACTGCTTCCTTTCCCTTCCAGTCCAGCGCTTCTTTCAGGACTTCGGCAATGGTCGTCACAGGAATGATCTCGATCTTCGCCAGGCGCTCCTTATCCACCACGATATCCTGGAGGTTTGCCTTTGGCACAATGACCTTCTTCATCCCAGCATCAATCGCCGCATCAACTTTCGCAGAGACACCACCAACAGGCAAGACCTCCCCTCGGACACTCAGGCTTCCAGTCATTGCATACTCCTGCCTGACAGGCACATCCTTCAAGGCAGAGATAATACTCGTCGCAACAGCGATCGACGCACTATCCCCTTCCACACCCTCGTACGTCTGCAAAAACTGCACGTAAATATCAAATTTGCCCTTGATGTCCAGGCCAAAATACTTCTTGACGATCGCAGACACATTCTTGATCGCCTCCTGCGCGATCTCGCCCAATTTTCCCGTCGCGATAATCTGGTTCTCCTTTCCACCTGGTGTCACTTCTGACTCTATCGGGAGGATGATGCCTGAATAATTCCCCTCGCCACCAAGGACAGCAAGCCCGTTCACCCGGCCGACCTTCTTGCCAGACGTGACAATGACCTCATACTCCTTCTTCCTCTCGATGAACTTGTCAGCGATCTGCTGCTCAAGCGTCCTCGCGCTCCTGCGCGCTGAAAAGACGTGCTCCTTTCTCACCAGATCAGACTTCTTCTCAAGCGCAATATCACCAGCAGCACGAATCAGGCCTCCAAGCTCGCGCAGGCGCAAGGACAAATGCCCCTTCCTGTTTGCGCGCTTCCTCGCCTCCTGGATGATCACCTCGACCGCATCCCAGGAAAAGTGAGGAATCTTCTTGTCCTTGACCACTTCCTGGGCGACAAAACGCGCGATCTTCATGCGATTCTCCTCAGAATCGGGAAAAGTATTCTCCATGTACACCTCATACCCATACCCGCGGATCCTGGACCGTAATGCAGGATGCATGTGCCTGACTGTCTCGATATTTCCCGCGGCAATCATGATGAAATTGCACGGCACTGCCTCTGTCCTCACCATCGCGCCGGCACTTCTCTCCGACTGGCCGGTAATCGCATATTTCCCTTCTTGCAAAGACGTCAGGAGCTCCTGCTGCGTCGCAGGCTCCAAAGTCGCTATCTCATCCACGAACAGGACGCCCATATGCGCCTTATGGATCATACCTGCGATCACCCGCTCATGGCTTGGCGTGCCAAGACCACCAGACTGGAAGGGATCGTGCAAGACATCACCCAGAAGCGCTCCAGCATGCGCACCAGTCGCATCATAGAATGGCACGTGCTTCTTATCAAAATTATCCACAATAACCTTTGGCACCTGCCCCTTTGGGGCCATTCTCTTTCCCAAGTTAAGAAATATCAAAAAGCCCACGATGAAAAAGATGCCGGTAATCATGGAGGCTGCGTATATTATCGCGTTTGCCGTCTCCTCTCCCGAAAACGCCTTGGTCTTCCACAAGTAATAGGGAATGAGAGTCGAGAGGAGGACAATGATTATGAAAATGAGATTCTGGTTCTTGAACATGCTTGCAGATTCCACCTTCGCCTTCATGACAATCTCCCTGCCCTTACCCGCAGGAACAGTCCTTATGAGCGGCTGGTTCTCGTCATTCGGGTTCGAGAATGAGAGGACATCAACGAGTTTTTCACGGGGAAGAAGCTCTGCCAAGGCAAGCCCCAACATGGAATTGTGCACAACAAGATTGTTGGCGATAAAATTATGCGTGTGTTCAGCCTCGAAATCATAGAGTTCTACAACCCCCGCGTTATCAATGCGTGTGATGCGTTCCCAGACGACATCTGAATTTACGAGCTGATAGAGCCCGACAAGCTTGGCTTCGGTTTCTTCTGTAACAACATCGTTCACCACATCAAGTGCCAATTGTGTGAGACCCGGGTGACCTTCAACCTCAGGAACAGGAACGCCAAGTTTGCGTGCGATACGTTCTTTTGAAAAACCTATTCCGTAAAGTATTCCAGAAACATCAATTGTGCCATCAACCTGCATCAGAGGGACAAGATGCTTGAGTCCAACAAAACGTTGGGCAAAGGAGCGCAATGCCTTTTCCACTGTCAAACGGGAAGGTGTGCGAGTTCCCTTGAGGTAGCGCTGCCATTGATGGATCTCGATACCGACATCTTCGGATGTAAGATGAAGGCGCTCTTTCAAATCAAAAAGCAATTCTCCAACGTGCGGCATCTTGTCAATATTCGAATGAGGCTCTTTATTACATAATAATTCAAGACGTGCAGACTTTGCTGGAATGCTAAATCCTATGGAGCGAAACCTTGACAGGTTCTCAGCATCGTAGATGATAATAGTCGTATACTCCTTCGGGAGCATGGTTCTATTCGTCGCTCTCTTCAATCCCTTTTTCAAGATGCACGTAATGTCGAACCGGAGAAGGAGAGCCTGGATCTGAGAGGCAACATAGGCATTTTTCGTGGTGACTTCAAAACCCCGCTTTGTGGCGCTTCCATCACCGTCAAAATACGCCCTGAGAAATGAGCGTATTACCCCTGACTGACTTTTCATAATTTCGTCCGGGACATGGACACCCCAACCGAGAAGTTTAAGATTAAAAGCCAAGGTTGAGGATTCTATCGTCGAAACATACGCATTTTTATCAGGGAAATGACGCACCGTTGTCTGCAATCCAAAAAGAGATTGAGCTAGGAAGGAAAATCTCTCGATAAGCATTTTTTCGCTATTAGTGAATGTGATGCTCCTGTGCCTTGCGATATACCCTTCAGACCAAAGCAGTCCACAGAATTCAGCGAATTCCGCATTCATGTGCGAAGGAACCTTGATCTTTTTCACATTGGAATGGACTTTTGAGGGAGTGTAGCATAAGGAAAGATGTGAAAGATCCTGAAGTTCACACGAAGCCTCAGACCTACGTACTGCTGCTAGGAAATCCCCCACACCTAATGCATCAGCATGCACCCATTTAGCACCCTCCTTGCAAAACGTCAGAAAGGAGTGTTCATTGCTGACAGTTATTGTCTTTCCTGTATTCGTCTTTATGGTGACTGCCTCACCAGATGTCTTTTCGGCATTGAGGAGTCTTGCATGTCCGAGTGAAAGATCAGGATTTACGCCAGGAACAAAGCAACTTTGGTGATTTCGTATCTCTTCATATAATCCTGCTGCGGTTTTCACAGAACCATCAGATAACTGAATGAGCGTATCCTTGCCGACGCACTTTCCGGTTCCCGGCTCACCAATGAGAAGCACGTGCCGGCGCTGCTGTGCCGCAGTCTTTATCATGTCCACTGCCTGATCCTGGCCAATGACCTGGTCTATTATCTTAATAGAAACAGAGATGTCCTTGGTCGTCTTGACCTTACCCCCTGCAGGGACAGGCTTTCCTGCACCCATTTTTGTTGCCGCACCCTTTTTCCCAGGCATGGGCAGGATTAACCAGAGGGTATTTAAAAAGCTTTCCGTGAGTTCCTGAACCCCATTTCGGTTAAGTAAAGCGTATAATTATCCATCACCAGCCGATTATGGCATCCTCCTTCTTGGCGGCAGACGGACAACTACGTTGTCCTACCGACCACCCCGAGGGGGCGACCCGCGGTCGGTCTGCGCCAAGGAGGATGCCTGAATACTATTGACTACCGCAATGATATGAGAGCAATACGTAACAAGCTGCCTTAACAATTTCGGCACAATCTGAAAAGTGCGTGATTTATCATATTTTATGCGTTGATTTTTGACCTTGATTTCTTGTGGAGAAAGGAAGCATTAATATATGATGAGCACCTCAAATTATCGACGGAAAATGCGAATTTTATCGTCAACAAAA
>JBDRSD010000044.1:0-17892 GCA_043825215.1 Nanobdellota archaeon | reverse complement strand
TCTTCTGGCCGTTGGAATTTTCCAGTAAAAGAGCGTGAAGACCGGATTGGGCGGGATAAGAGATTATTGAGAGAACTTGGGCGTGGAAAGAAGAAGGAGCGCGCAGAGACGCTTGAAGAAGAAGAAGCGCGTGATGAGCGTGCTGAAGAGAGTGCAGAGGCAGAAGCGTCAGGTGCTGCTGATGCGGGAAAAGCTCTTGATGATGAGGTAAAGCGCGAAGAGGATGCAGGCCGGGTGGAAACAGCCGAGGAGCGGGACATCATGGCTGATGCTGACGCGCTGAAATCAGTCCCTGCAGAGGCAGATGATGTGCGCAGGCGTGAGGTCATGCGAGGCGCCTTGGAGAAAATACACGCAGACGTGGGCAAGCTTGTCGAACAGGAGAAGACTGAGGAGAAGTTCAAGAAAGAGGGATTGCAAAAGCTTGACGAATCGTTTGCAGTCATGCGCGAGGCAGAAGCAGGATGCGCCTTTGCGATCGGCAAATCCCAGAAAACAGCACGGGTCTTGCGCCGCTTGACAAGCAAGGAATTTGACGGATTGAACAAGTATCTGAAGAAGAAAGAGCAGAAGATCAAGAACCTTATCAAGCAGCAGAAGAATTTTGAGAAGAAGGCGAGAAGTTCAAAGATTCCTGCAGAGGCCCAGGGGTTTAAGGCGACTGCGAATTCTATCGGCCGCCAGGCAGAGAAGTTGCAGCAAGAGCTTGTTGTGCAGCAGAAGAAGGTTGAGCAATTGAAGAATTTTAAGCAGATGCTTGACACCAACCAGCAGGCGATCGGAGAAGTCCTGCAAAAGACGATCACTCCTGAGATCAATGATATCAAGAAAGTCTTTGCAGACCTGAAACGCATAAGGAAGTCTGGCATGAACAATCTGGAAAAGACATTCAATGCACAATATAAGAGTATGTTCGACGCGTTTGAGAAGAATACTATTCCAGAAAAGCTTGCGGATCCTGCGAATCCTCCGGAGACAGTCATCCCTGAGGAGACCGCAGCGCTTGGTGGTGTCTTTGCAGGCATGATTTCCATCCGGGCGATGTCAAAGGAATTCTTTGAGAAGACAGGGCTTCCCATACTCCAGGATGCCTCATTGGTCGTTGACAAGGCAAAGGGCATTGAAAGCGCGCTTGGCTATCTTGACAAGGCGATTTTGAACCTGACGAATGCGTTTGACGAGTTTGATGAGGCATCCATTGATTTGCAGGATGACCCCAAGAAACGATTGGAATTGCAGGAGGTCAAGAAGCTTGAGGATGCTGAGGTCATGGAAGAGAACACCAAGGTGCAGAAGGAAGCAGCTGTTGTCTCCCAGTACGATACTATAAAGGCAAGCATCACAAAAGACATCCAGGACGTGCAGGCGCATATCAGGTTTATCGAGCAGGAGATGTCGAATACGCAGTTCATGCAGAATGCCGTCCTTGGCAGGCTTGAAGACCTGCAGAACATGCTTGCCGCAGGCGCTGAAAAGAAAGAGGTTGAGGCAGAGCGAAAGATCGAGGAAGCAGAAAAGAGCGCTGGCGCAGCAGCAGAGGCGACAGCGACTGCTGCTGGAAAAGGTGGGCTTGGTATTTAGTGATTTAGAAAACTTTATATACGATTGTTTCAAGAAACAGATGAATTTGGTGAGATCGTGAAGAAAATTACGCAGATTGCCTTACTTGCAGGGTTTGGTTCTCTTGTTGCATTGCCGTTCGTTTCTGCAGGTTTGCTTCCTCCCATCTTGACGACTGCTTTGAAAGACTTATTTTCCCTGAATCCAAGAACTTCTGCCTGGGCATTGAAATCTATCTTGTGGGTTCTCTTTTTTGCATTGTACTGGTTTGGTTTATCATTTGTCATTTTTGATCGTAATAATCCGAGACGGTTTGGCGGAGTGAGGACGATTCTTGCGATAACACTCTCTTTAATCACTGTCATAGGCATCCCATCAAATTTCCTGCTGGCGATTTTTGGCAATGGTTTTGGCGGTGGTGGAACTTGGGGCATGACTGGTGGTATCTTGCTCATTATCGCACCGCTTGTTGGTCTCGCTTTTGCATTGTATCGCCTTCCGAGAAACACAAGATTGACTTGGGCTTTGTGGGCTCTTGGAGCAGTTATTGCAATGGTCGTCCTTGGTGTTGCTCAGAATTTTTTTCCCCAGACAACTTCCTCGTCGGGCTCATGGACGTGGAATGATACCTTTGGCTTGATTAACTTAGGCCTTCTCGCTTTCGTTGTGTATTGCATATTCATGTTCTTCAGGCAGAATCCTGGCCTGACACCAACAACGACGCCAGTTCCTGGTCCGACAGGTCCTACTGGTCCGACAGGTCCTACTGGTCTCACAGGTCCTACTGGTCCTCCTGGTGGAACCACTCCACCTATTCCTCCGGCGCAGCTCATCAATAATATTGTCACAGCGCTCACGCAGTATCGTACTGATCTTGCGAATGTGTGGACGCAGATGAACAACATTCTCAATGCGAGGGCAGCGACTCCTCCTGCAGCATATACACTGGCAAATCTCATCGCAGCAGTGAACCAGATCGCAAGCCAGAGGACAGTTGTGGATACTCAGTTCATGCAGGCGAATAGTTTTATCGGCTATTTCAGCGCTGCAGAAGCAGCGCAGGTAGCAAGGCTTTGGACTGCCCGAGCGATGTTCATCGGCAGGTTCGGCCTTTATTTTAATAGATTCAATGCGCGGGTGGTCGCAATCCCACCGCAGACCTTTGCGACAGCACCAGGAGTTCCCGCGTGGCCTGCAGCCGGTGGTCTTCCATGGGTCGGAGACCTGAGGACGTATTAACATGGCAACAATGAAAGAAATAGAGGAAGTACAAAAGCTTCTTGCAGAGGAGCTTGACCTGGAACTTCGCGCATTCAGCCACGGCTTTCAGCAGTTTGCCAGAAGCACCACGAATAATCCTGCTGCGCAGAGTGCGCTTACGCAGGCTGAGACAGCATTCCGTGATGCAGCGGCTTTGGTCGAAGAGGGAAAGCGTTTCATGCAGACAAAGCCTGTGGTAACTGAGAACAAGGTCTCCTTGAACCCGCAGCTCTTGCAGTTTGTCAGGAGGACTGTTCTTGACTTCCAGTATTTGAGGAATTCATCGAATTTCAAGGACAATGACATCATCGCGTTTCACGCAATCCTTGTTCCTGCTGATAACATGAAAGAGACACAGGCACTTATGGAGCTGATGAAGATCCATAAGGAGCTTCGCCAGAACCTTTCGAGGGACCTGGGAAACATCGTCAACAAGGCACCTCAGCAACTGAAAGAGGCACTGACCCGCCTGAAAATATATCCAAAGGGTCTTGGGCCACTGGAGATTCGGGACGTCAATAACTGGTATCCGAATGCTGAAGCTGGCAGGCTTGAGGAACTGTACAACCAGATACTGGGTAATTTCAACAAGCTCAATGATGTGACAAAGAATTCGTTCATCGAAAGCCTGAAGGATCCCTCAAAGCAGCACATGTTCAATGGCGGTGCGAAGCTCGTGACCGACTTCCTTGACAAGGATGCGCAAGGCCAGGAGCTGGTGAAATCGCTTAAGGGTCTGCGTGGTGAATTGTTCCAATACGAGAGGATGTACTATAAGATATACACCCTTCTTGAAGAGGTCATGCGCCTGATTGAGGCATATTATAATAAGCCGGACGAATTCGCAAAATTGACAGGAAAGGCGTGAATTGTTCTCGTCGTCTTTGAGTCTTATAAAACAGAAAGCTTTTTATATATCTCTTCTCAGGAATAGGGTAACAGGTGTGACGTGTGAAGCATAAATTACGCTTTTCGATTCTTACAGTACTTACCACTCTTATCTTCATGCCGTTTGTCAGTGCGGATATCATGCCGAGCATCATCAAGGATGCGTTCACGAAATTGTTCGGAGGAAGTTATCCAGAAGTGTATGTCCAGAGGACGATTATCTGGATATTGTTCTTTGCCATCTACTATTTTGCGTCATCATTCGTTTTTATTGATAAGGCAACGGTAGCCACGCAGCCGAAGAAGTTCTCTGGTGTGCGGACAATTGTTGCAGTTGTTTTGGCGGTCATTACCGCGATTGGCATCCCTGACCCTTGGCTTGCAGCTATTTTTAATGTATGGGGTTGGGCAGGAGGGCTTATTATTATCCTGACGCCTGTCCTTGGTATTATGTTCCTCGCGCATATGGCCTTTCCCCAGAACCGCTTTGGCGACGGATTTAGGGCAGTTATCTTTTTGATATCTATTGTGCTTCTTTATCAGATCATAACTGTGCTTGATACTTTCGCGAACCAGCCTCCTGGCTTTTCATTAAGTGATTTCACGCAACTCATCATTTTCATCTTTTTCATCATGGCTGTCATCAATGCATTCAGGGCGATGTTTGGGACGAGGACAGTGTATCCAGAGAACCAGCCGCAGCGGGATACTGGTTGGAATTATAACCTGGGTGATGCTGCTGGCGTTAATCCTCCTCAGGCACCGAATTATGTTCCTGGACCGAATTTACATCCCCAGCAGGGTCAACCTCCAGTTCAACCTCCACCAGTTCAACCCCCCCAACCGCCGTATCCTGCTCATCTGCGCCAGGTGCTAGCAAATATCAGCGCGAACCTGCAGCAATATAGCACTGCTGTTAACCAATTCCGCCAGGAAGGCCTTACCATTGTCAATGTGAACTATCATGCGACAAGGACCCCTCCTGCATGCCCTGCCGTGACAGTGAATCATTGGAATGCTTATAATGCTGCTGCAGCGCAGGTGAATGCGCTCGATAACACGATCAATGGCCTGTTCCAGAATCTCAATGCGGATCCGGGCTTTCCCAATTTCAATGACCCGCAGGACGTGGCGCGTTTGAATGCCCTTATACAGATTCGAGGGCAATACTTGAACATCGTCTCGACATTCATCGGTCATTTCCAGACAGCATTTGCAACAAACCAGGCAGCATTCCCTGTCGCTGCCCTCCCTGCTATACCACCATGACAAAAGCAAATAATTGGAAGCGTGTATACGACACCCTGAATCTGCAGAAGACGATAGATGATTTCAGGAGGATCTTGCATGACCTGGGAACGAAGACAAAAGATGGCAGTCTGAAGACTGGTGTCCATGAGGCACTCACGCTCATCCATACTTCCCCTGCGTATGTTGATATTGAGCATAGCGAAGAAAAAAAGCCGACGATAACTATTGAGGAGTTTCATCATGCGTTGAAGGAACTCTTTGATGAGATGAGTGAGGCGACAAAAAAGCCAGATGCGCTCATCCACCAGGAAGATAAGATGGTGGATACACTGAAGCTCTGGAAAAAATTGTTGGATGAGGAAGAGATTTCCGATCCTGCGAAAGCAAAGGCGCACCACGATGGTTTACGAAACGGGCTTTCTTCTCTTAACGGTTTATACGACCTTCTGAAGGGAAAGGAGATACCGCTCTTGAAAAAGGATTGTGCTGTCATCGTCAGACACCTGAAAGAGGCGTATCATCCCCGGGATACTGCTGATGAAAAGCGGAATCAGGCATTTATCCGCTTTTTCGAAGGTCTGCCTGCGGAATTCGACAATTGGGTTTCGGATATGGAAAAGCCCGAAGGGCCTATGGTCCGGGTGATAACTTTTGCGGAAAAGTTTGATAAGGAATTGAAAGAATCATCTCCTGACCTGCCCCGCTGCAATAAAGCGCGTGAGCATATGGCAAAGGTAGTGCAAGTCCTCTTTGTCGGGATTGGCAAGTATGATCGCCTGCGCGAGGAGCTTTTGGTGGCAGTACCAAAGATTGCATGATGTTCTATTCATTCTGAGGGAAATGTTTATAAAGAATACATCACTATCTAGTAGAAAATTTGGGGGGTGTCTTATGGACGTCGATGATGGAAGTAATGATTGTTTGGATATAATTGGTAGTTCTGGAGGGGGTTCATCTCCACAGAGTGTTGCTGATCGTATAGAGGTTCTGAAGGGAATGATCAGGTGGTGGGGGCAGGATTACCTCGGCCAGCTTAAAACGTATTCCTGGCGCCAGAGCCAGGTCAGTGCTGAGCTTGAGACGTATGCTGCTGATCAAGCGCAACTTGATAATGGTCTTAAGGCATTGCAGTCCCAGGAAGCCGAAGTCAATGGCCTTATTCCGGGAATTGATGCATTGGCTGGGTATGATAAGGACCTTGCTCAACGTATCGGTGAAGGGGGTAATGAGACAGAACAACATCTCCTCGGGAAAGGAGGGGAGAATGCAAGTTTACAGGATAGGATTAAAGAAGAAGGAATATCTGCATTAGACTATGCTAAACGAGCTTCTGACAAGAAGGGAGCCCGAACATATGCAGGATCCATCCTTGAGGACATAACATCAGAAAGGGAGGATGCGCTGCGAAAGAAGGAACATAATAATCTCTTGATAGCAGCGTATAGCGCATTGTCCAGAATCTATGCTGCAGTGATTGAGAAGACCCAGGAATCACTCGCCAACGAGGTGTTCAAGAGAGTCAGTTTTGAACATGATGGCAAAATTTTCCCCCTGCCGAATTCCTCAGGTTCATCTGGCAATTCCTCAGCCGGCAATTCAGGTGGATTTTACATGCCTCAAGCTTCGGAAGATGCATCACCAGGCAATGGCAGAAAGGAGAAGAACGGGACAGGTGCCAACTCTTATAATGAGGGTGTCCCGCTCATACGTCCGCAAATGGCAGATGAGCATTATCAACCTAAGACTCCTCGAAAAAGAAAGGGGATAAGGAGACTGCTCAAACCTGATGATTAGAACTTTTAATCATTGATTATTTTTTTTATTCTTCCAATTTTTTACTTGTTACGCGCTGTTTTAGTGTTAGGTGCTGTGAATTAAACGATGTATCTTTGTTGTGCGCTGTAATATATATTTATTAATCAATAAATAGCTTATTCTATATATTTATTAAACTATTAATAGATAGTTCTATATATTTACTATCCAACAAGTGTGTGTGTTTTAAAACCTTTAAGCAAAAACAGAAATATTCTATAAGATACAGAAAAGTATATAAATGTCTGCTGGATGAAATCTGTCGTATGGGTGCACCTTTCAAAAACGGTATAGGATCTATTATTCGCACGAAAGGGTCGGGCCTTTTTATCCCGATCAGTCTTCTGACCAAACAGGGGAGTGTTCGCATGATTCTGGACATTAAGGCAGAAATTCAATCAGGAAAGGCGATCGTGCGTGTCGGTCGGTTCCGCCCAGGTACTGAGATATTTGAACAGGGGTCGATCATTGCACGGGATATTGATGCAGATGGCAGGATTGATGAGATAATTCTTAAGAAAATTCGGCCCGGAGATCCTTTAGAGTGTGTGGCGAATGTGAAAACGCTATCGAAAATTCAGAAAAAGCTTCTTGGATTGGATTAATCGAGCGGGCTTTTTACGCCCTTGAGCATCTTGGTCGAAATGTGCGTGTAGATCTGTGTTGTCTGCAGGTTGGAGTGTGCGAGAAGTTCCTGGATGACCCGGATGTCAGTCCCTGCTTCTAGGAGATGGGTGGCAAAGGAGTGCCTGAGTAGGTGCGGGTAGACGTCTTTTTTGATGCCTGCCGAACGGGCGGCGGTCTTTAACCAACGTTGCAGGCAACGTGTGGTGACCGGTTTTCCATTATTCTCGAAGATATATTTTCCAGAAGATTGTTGTTTGAATGTGATGAGATCTTGAATTTGTAGATTGCTTAAGATGAAGAGCCTGTCTTTTCCCCCCTTTCCCTTGTCTATCTTGCCTATTTTTTCATCAAGGTTAAGGTTGTCCCAGGTGAGGGTTGCGACCTCGCTTACCCGAAGGCCTGAAGCATACATGAATTCGATAGCAGTCTTTATATCAAGACTTGGTGCTTTGTCAATGAGGTCAATTGCCTCTGCCTTGGAGAGTACTGTTGGAAGTCTCTGCTGCTTCTTCGGGGTCTTTATTCCTTTGACGATGTTTTTATTGAGGATTCCATCGTGGAAGAATGCGATTGCGCTTCTGGCAAGCGAGAGGCTTGCGGCACCATTCTTTCGGACAGCCATGAGGTATGCGAGATATGTTTTCACATCATCCTGATTTACCTCTGGAATGGGCTTTTTGATGTGTTGAAGCAGGTCTTTGTTGTAAAATAGGTAGTTCTTGACGGTTTTCTCGCTTTTTCCCTGGATGCGAAGCTCTGTTTCGATTTTCTTGAGGTCTTGTTCCATGGTGGCTTTTTGTTGTATTGTGGGTTGGCTGAGGTTGCCTGGTCGTAATATGTTGAACCTGGGGATGTCCGACAATGTATATTGTGCGACCGAACTGCTATTTATACCTATCGGATCCAAAAGAATGCGATCATTGATTACAAGTTTTAGCTTTGAGTGGTTTTTACACGGATGTCTGATTCCTGGTACCATTCCGGAGGAAGATTGTGTCCCTTAAGTAGCTTTCGGGCATGTTCGAAATCAGCTCGGACATTGAAGTGCTTATTGCAACTGTAATTGTCGAAGGAGTTTTGATATGCTACTCGGATGATGGGGTCTCCCTTGATTTCTGGTTCAGCAGGTAAGTCTCCAAACGGCTCTTTTCCGTGACGCCAGTACAAAGAGTGTTCTTCTGATCCGAGCAAAGTATCGTTGAGCCTAGCTTCAATTGTCCAAGTATCCTTGATCTCAGGTTCACCAAACCAGGTCATGTGTTGATAGGTTGCCTGAATATCTACACCTTTGACTGTTCCTTGAAGAGTCCCTTCCCTTCGTATTGGTTTATCCCGTTCATAAGGGGTGAACTGCCATCTTTCGACCATATGGACGAGTTTTGCAAGGTTTTCAGCATTGAGATGTGCCATTCTTTCCCTCCTTCACCTCATTCAAGTAGAATGTGTTATGCTATTTAATCCTTTCTGAAGAAAGAAGGGATGAACACGATTGTGCGACAAGTATAAATTGTTTTCGGTTCTGGGTTTTACTTTTAAGGCCAGTAGCTATAACTTAAGATGGCTGCGCAATGGGGGCATGTGAATTCTGCAAACATTTTATCTATTGCTATTCTATTTGGTCTTTTAACTTCGGTTTTGCAATGCGGGCATATTCCTGTCATTTTGTACCTCCGTATGTGCTGAACTGGTATTCCAGATCGTTCATCTGGGGCTTGTTTGGTTGCTCAAGTATATATGTCTTGCGGGTGCTTGTTGAAACCTGGAGAAAAAAGGAAAAACACGCTCATTTAGATTGTGACCAATCTGTATGCAAGAAAAATGGCCTTGGCTCTTTAAGCCTTCCAAAACGAGAAGATATAGTGCCAGGGCCCGCCAAGATATCTTTCTGCTATCTGGTAGGTGGTCTTGGTTGCTTTTGCAACTCTATGAGCTGCTTCATCAAGCAGGTGGAAGGTTGGCTCTTTTTCAAAGATGAGTCTGTAGCCAGAATTGCCTTTTGATATGTGTTGCAGGGCAAGTCCCTGTTCTTTAAGGGCTGAATTGATCAGTTCTCTTAGGTCTGTTTCATTCTTCATGGTTTAAGTAACAATATCTCTTGCGTCTGCAATTGGTGAGCCCCTAAGAATTGATCTTGCTTCTTCTAGTCCCCTGACGCGTTCATTGGCTTGATTAATGGTATATTCTTCCAACAAATACGTGTACAATTCCGATGTAGCCGCTGATTGTGGGAGAATTTGTGGGTGAGCTGATTTATCGTATTTGGGATGTGTTCCTTTCCCTAAAAGGTGGTTTTCAAATGATGCAGAAAGGATTATTTGATTACCAATACATCCTCCTTGCCACGTGTCAAACTCATATTTTTTTTCGAAGCGCAGAGCAATATCCTGGAGGGTTCCTGTGAAATATCCGTAGCCATCATCGCTTCCTTGATATGTCCAGTTTGTCACTTTTTTTGCAAGGCCTAATAGCTCATCTATACTCAATTCATCCATAATTATTCTCTCCTACCTCAGGGATTGTAGAAATTGTCCGCGGTTTTTATATGTTTTGGAAAAAAAGGAAAAACATGCTCCTCTCCTTGCTTTGGCGAGCAACTTGGAAAGGAGCTTCCCGACACTGTTTTTCCTGATTCACGGATGGGGTTTTGTCTTGACGATAGACGAACCCTTGAATATAATTTGTGAGCTTTGCTTAAAGGTTTTATTTCTTTTTGGTTGCCTTGAGGTAGGGTGAAAGGCCGACGAGGTAATTGCCGATGACTGTGTACATGCCCTTGAGCTCTTTTTTTCCGTCAGGCAGGAGTTCATACACCTTGCGGCGTCCGAAGCGCTTGTATTTGACAAGCTTCAAGCGTCGCATCTTTTTGAGCGTCGGGTAGATGGTTCCCGCTGTAAGTTGGCTTCCCTTTCGCTTGCCGATCTTTTTAGCAAGATCCTCGCCTGTGAGTTGCTTGTGATCGAGCTCATGAAGGATCAAAAATGACAAAAAGCCCTTGAATTCCAGTTTCAGGGGACTTTTTTTCATTTCTTTCTTGTTCGCTGTTGGAGTTTATAAACATATTGGTTATTAAATGTATAGTTTTAAAGATATATAGTTTGTTAAATTAGTTGAGCAATCTATTTATAGGTTGTCCTACTTATAGATTAATATACTTATTGTTTAAACAATATATTGATTAGTATATTGATGTCGTTTAACGAACAGCATTTAACAATAAATGCTAGATAAAAAATACAGGCATTGCTTAAAAGTTTTAGCAAGGTATTTTTACTAATAAAGCTGCTTTTCCAGACGAGAAAATGAAAAATTTAAATGAAGAGCTCTTTCACGATGGATTCATTCAATGGCACGAGCTTGTGCCTTGCCTGTAGCTCCCTGAATTTGATATCGATGAAGAAATGTTCTTCAGAATCCATGACCTGGCGAAGGATGGGAACACCTTTCGCGATGATGTTTGCGAGATACCCTGCGACCATCTCTTCAGTGAACCCAAGCCTTCGGGCCATCATCTTCTTGGTCAATTTTTCTGATGCAGAATAGAGGATGAGGAAGACCTCTTGCTCTCTGTGGGAGAGTTCAATTCTGGAGAGATGTTGTTTTGGCGCGAGGAGAAGTTCGATTCGGTCCATGCGCTCGGCGAGCTTGTCGATCTTTCCTTCAAGTGCTGCGAGATACTCATAATTCTGCTGGATCTCATCTGTTCCCTGGTTGATCGAATCAAGATGCACATCAAGCTCTTCTCGCATGGAATCGAGAGAGCTACGCATATCTGTCTTTATCTTTTCGACCTCTCTTCTGAGGTCTATATCCTTTAACACTAAATCACCCCTAACGAATCAATCATAACGAAAAGGATGGTTTATATAGATTATTATGCTGGAAACTATAGGTTTTTGTTGTGCAAGTGAATAACTTTAAATACGTGAGAATGCGTGAAGTGTTTCATGTCCAAATCCGACCTCGCAGTCATTCTCTCGAAGCTGAAGGGTTTTCCTTTTCCGAATGTCGCGCTTGAGCAGTACACGACGGATGCTGATGTTGCTGCAGAGATTGTCTGGGATGCGTACATGAATAAGGATATCGAAGGCAAGACTTTAACAGACCTTGGCTGCGGTCCTGGAATCCTCGGGATTGGAGCAATGATCATGAATGCGATGAACGTGTGTTTTGTCGACAAGGATGAGATGGCGATAAAGATCGCCCAGAGTAACCTGAGGATGGTCGAGGAGCACCTTTCAGAGGGCTTTGAGGGTGCGGAATTCTTTACCATGGATGTGACTGAATTCTTCACGCCAGTTGATACGATCATCATGAATCCTCCTTTTGGGACGCGTGATGCAGGAGCAGACGTGCTATTCCTTGGACGTGCTATGGCCATTGCAAAGACGGTCTATAGCCTGCATAAATCCTCGACCAAAGCATATATTCGTGATCTGATAGCCAAGAATGGCTTTACCATCTTCTATGAGAAGGAATTCAAGATGCCATTAAAAGCTACCATGCCCCAGCACGTCAAGAAGATCGAAAGGATTGATGTGGTGTGTTTTGGCATGCGGAAGAAGTAGTTTTGTTGTAAGAATGAGTATGTATATTCTATGACGATAATTGCGCCGTCTATGGCGGTGCGACGGCCAAATCCTCCTTACAGTCGGATTTGTCCTACGAACCACCCCGACGGGGTCATCCCCTGGTTCGTCGCACGCCACGACGGCGCAGACGTGACTGGGGTTTGGGCCCTTCGGGCTGTCACGTAGGATTTGCGAAGCAAATCCGTCTGCCGCCGTGGAGGTGGCGTGCATCATCGACAGTATATTGAAGAATTATCCTGTAGACTTTCACTTTCTTAAAAACAATAACCTTTATAAACCGACCCCGTTTTCACACGTCTCATGGAAATAGTGGTTCTCGAGCAGACAAAGAAGAGGCTCGTCTTCGAGCTCAAGGGTGCAGACAATACCTTCTGCAATGTCCTGAAAAAAGAGCTTCTTGCAGATAAGGATGTCGCCATTGCCACGTATGCTGTGAAGCATCCGCTTATCGGAATTCCCAAGTTCATTATTGAATGCAAGGGAAAAAGCCCGAAACAAGCGCTTATGGATGCCTCTGAGCGACTTACGGCAAAGAATAAGGAGTTCTTGCAGAAGTTCAAGCGCCAGATGAAGAAATAAGAAATACATTTTTATACCTGCTTTCTTATACCCCTCCTATGGATGCTAAAGATCATAAGATTCTCCTCTCCCTTGCCCGAGAGAGCATCCTCTCCTATTTTTCAGGGCAAAGGCCAGATACCACCCGCGCAAAGCATCTGTCAGAGAAGCAGGGCTGTTTTGTGACCCTGCATAAGGGTGGTGACTTGAGAGGATGTATTGGATTTCCCTATCCCCTGCACCCGCTTTTTCGTGGCATTGTCGAGGCAGCCAGGAGCGCTGCGTTTGGCGATCCCAGGTTCCCTCCAGTTGAGGAAGCCGAGTTGAAGGATATCAAAATAGAAATTTCCGTCCTCTCCGTCCCTGAAGAGGTCAAGGTCGCCCGTGCAGAGGAATACCTGGCCAGAATCAAGATAGGCCGTGATGGCCTTATCCTCAAAGGCACGTATGGCTCAGGCCTCCTCCTTCCCCAGGTTGCGACAGAGAATGGCTTTACCCAGGCACAGTTTCTGAATTGCCTCTCTCAAAAAGCAGGCTTGCCCTTCACTGCCTGGAAGGATCTCTCGAATAAGATCTATACGTTTCAGGCAGAAATATTCGGAGATTAGCTTGCTGTATAGAAATCGTGTTCTACATCATTTCCCGAATCGTCTTTCGCGCTTCTTGTATTCTTTAATGCAGTCCATGAAGTCTTTCTTGGAGAATTCCGGCCAGTGCTTGTCTAAAAAGAAGAGTTCAGAGTAATTTCCTTGCCAGATGAGAAAGTTTGATGTCCTTCTCTCCTGGCCAGTCCTGATGATCATGTCTGGCTCGTCTTTCATGTAGAGGTATTTGGCTATCAGCTCTTCGTCGATCTCTTCAGGCTTGATGAGTCCTTCTTTCACGCTTCGTGCGATTTTCTTGATAGCGTCTGTCACTTCTTCTCGCCCTCCGTAGGCCATGCACATGTTGAGGTAGAATTTGTCGTTCATGCGGGTTTTGTTCATGACTTCGTTCATGAGGTTGTGCAGGTCATCAGGAAAGAGCTGTATGCGTCCCAAAAACCTCACCCGTATGCCGTGCTTCTCGATCCGTGGATCCTTCAAGAGGTCCCTGCAGGCATCCTTGAATACCTTCATCAGGTAGTCGAATTCCTTTTTCGGCCGGTTGAAATTCTGCATGGAAAAGGCATACAGTGTGAGTTCCTTCACCTTTGCCGTCTGGCACCAGTCGAGGACTTCTTCTATTTTCTTCCTGCCCCATTCGTGCCCTTTCCAGGGCTCAAGCATGAGGCGCTTTGCAAAGCGCCTGTTGCCATCCATGATGATTGCGATATGGTATGGTCCTGCCATTGCTTTTTTCAAAGCCACATGTCATTTATAAATATTATTCTTTACGCCAGTGGTGCGCAGGCTTTGCAGACGCGAGAATTCTTTTTTTTCTGCACACGGGAGAGTTCTCCGCAGAGTTCGCAGATGTCTTCTGTTGCGATCTTCTCATAGATTGGCTTTCTGCTCTCTTCTCTGACTTCAAGGGAATCAATGATCAAATCAAAGAGTTGCGGCTCGATTTTCAGGATGTCTTTAAGCGTGATGAGGCCGACGAGCTTTTTGCCTTCTTTGACAGGAAGGGTCCTGATGTCATTGTCGCGCATCATGAGAATTGCTTCGTAGATGTCCTTATCAGGGGCGATGTCGATGACTTGGGTGGTCATGATTGCAGAGATGTGTGTATGGGCAGGAATTTCTCCGAACACTGCCTTTCTGACGATATCCTGTTCAGTGACAATCCCTTTGATGTGCCCGTCTTCGTGGATGATGAGGGATCCGACGTCATGGGTTTTCATGAGTCTTGCGCAGTCTTTTATTGTGGCTTGGGGAGAAGTGAGTATTGGTCTGTTTGTCATCCCATCCTGCACAAGAAATCCTGTCTTCACAATGCCACCTCAAACAGGGTTTGGTGATACAAGTATTTATGGATTGTGCTTTCAGAGGGCTTATGTATGCTCAACTTCAGTAGTTGATCAGTATTTCAACGTCTTTTCCGAAGATGGCTTTGAGGTTCTCGAATATCTTTTCCTTGATGAAGACTTTTGGGAAGATCTCAAGCTTCGTGAGGGCGTGTTCGAGTTCCTCAAGGTTGGACTGCCTGATGTTTTTGAAGGTTCCGTCCTCTGTGAGGTCTGCTCGTGAGATGTCTTTTTCCTCGTGGTCGATGTCGTGGATGATGTAGGCTTCTGGCCCGATAAGAATGACCTCTCCGAATTTGCTGCCGTGTTTTACCCTGATTTTTGCGCGGTCAAGTTCCCTTCCGCGTTTTCGTTGGATGTATTCGACAAGGTACTTGATGAGTTCTCGGGATTTCTTGAGCGTGTGGTCGACTTCGTTCTTGGTGAGTTTTCCCTTGTCATAGTCGTCTTTGGCTTTCTGGATTTCTTTGACTATGCGGTGGAACTTTTCTGGGATGTGGCCTTTTTTGACGAGGTATGTCTCAAAGGCGCTGACCAGGTCCTTGTCTGCCACCTTTTCTAGCACGCCTTCAATTTTCAAAATATCTCTGATGATTGTTACGACGTGTTCGTAGGTGTGGAGTACTGATTCTTCCTCTTTTTTGGTCTCGATCTGGGTAAAGAGGCTCTTTAAGCGCTTAAGATAACTTTCTGCATCCTTGAGATACTTGTCCAGTTCTTCTCCTGAGACGTCTTTCTTATCGCCATGCTCAAGGTCTTTTCTTAGCTTGATCTGGCGCTCGATGATTCTGATGAATTCTGGTTCAAGCATCTTTTCTTTTTTCACAAAGACTTCTTCAAGGAGTGTGGGTGTCTCTTTTGGTGTGGGTGGGGGTATGCCCTGCATCATAAGTGCTGCCTGGCTTGGGGTGAGGATTGCGTAGAAGAGGTCTTCCATGGCAAGCTCTTTGATCCTGAACTTGATGCGCTCGATCATCTGGTCGCCCGTGTGCATGAACATGTCGATCGATTCTGGGCTTGGCTTGACCTTTCCCATCTTCAGAAGCTGCTTCCAGGGCATGAAGATGCCCCTGTCGTAGAAGGGAATACCGTCTCGAAGGAATGTGAAGATGATGGGGTTTGCTTCCTTGATGAAGTCCCAGAAGTCTGTGAGGATGTAGACTTGGATGTTGATCTTGTTTTCGACACCTGTCATCTTTCCTGCATCGATTCCCATGCCGATTATTATTGCCCGCAGTTTGTCCTTAAGTTCTGCCCGGGTCATCTTCTTGACGTCAGTGTCGTCGATGACGATGAAGACGTCGATGTCTGACTTGGGTGTTGCCTTTCCTTGGACAAGGCTTCCTGCGAGAACGTAACTCACGATGTATTTCTCGAATTTCTTAAGGACCATTGTTTTGTGCACTTCTGCGATCTTGATTGCGGCAAGCATGCCGTTGTCGTGCACTGGCGCACAGAGGGCTATCATCTGGAGAAGGTCGTATTTGGCATCGTAGCAGCTCTGCCAGAGTTCTGAGAGGATGAGGGTGTCGGGTTTGAGGTTCTTGTCTGTCTCTTTTGCTATTGTCTCGATGATTGCGGAAAGCTTGTCCTTGAGTTCGTACTTACTCATCTTCTGGCTGTCCGTGTCATCGACGAGGATGAGGACGTTGATGATTTCTTTTTCTTTCGGATCCTTAGAGGGAGGCATGAGGGCTATGCCCATGATGTACTTGTCGAATTTCTCAACCACCTTTTTTTTGAAGGTATCAAGGCTGCCTTTTATGGCTTCAAGCTTCTTTTTTGCCTCTTCCGGCAGGTTGTCGAATGCTTGCTTGGGGATGAGCGTGGTTTCCTTGTTTTCAAGAGTAGGTTCCTCTGGTTTTTTTTCTTTCTTTTCAACATGTTTTCTTTTTTTTGCCAAGAGTGATCACCTATGTGATTTTTATAGCTTTTCGTGGGATTGAATCATTTATAAATATTGTCATAAGAAAATTTCTATTTCTTATATTTGTCTTTCTCGTCTTTCAATGGTTCAAGTCCGAGGGCTTTGAGCCTTTTTTTGTCTGTCTCTTCTATTGCGTTATGGTAAACATCCACGTTCTGTCCGACTTCTGCTTCAAGGAGTTCTGCAAGTCTGTCTGGTTTCATTCCTAGTTTCTTTTCTTTGCCGAGTTTATGGTGGATGTATGCGTTGAAGGCTTTTGCGCCATATTTGTCTTCTAGAGAAGTCCTGTCTTTCTCTATTCGTTTGTTTATCACTGTTTCTTGGACTTGATCGGAGAATTTCTCAAGGACATCGTAAAAGACTTCTTCATCTCCTTGCTTGAGACCGCTTATGAGATTATTCATTTGGTATTGGTTGACGTTGAGATTGTTTTTCATCATACCGAGCAATGCGCCGAGTTTTTCTTTTGGTGTCTTGAATTGTTTACTTTCAACCTTTGCCTTGTAGAATGCAATATCATGTTTCTCAACAGCTCCAAGCCCTTCAAGAGCAGAAAATACGTATTTCTCAAGGATCTTGACTACGCTTTCATCATCTGTTTTTCCGATAAGTCCTTCTTTTTTAGCAAAATTTGTTGTGGTATAATAAACATCCTCAAAGTATTTCTTCGTTCCCATGCCTAATTTTTCGAACTTGTACTGTCGCATCTCTCCTTTTGATTCTTTAGAGCTCAGTTTGAGGTGCTTGTCAAAGGCTTCTTTTACCTTGTCATCCAGTTCTTTTACAATGGTATCGAGGAATTTTCTCATGGTGTGTCTTTATTCGCTAGTTATGAATTAATATGTGTGCTATTATTTAAACTTTATGGCAGTGGAATGGGGATATCTGGGACATTTTTATCCATTTCCGCCGAATCTGGGCATGACGGTGTCGAGGAATGCCTCGTCTAGGCTTCCGGTAATCTCCAGATTGGTCATCTCAAGCGCTTTCACGTCCTCGAAGTCGTCAATGCCCCGCACTCCTGGTGGTGGTGTTCCGGTGACAAGCGCAGGGACGATGAGTGTCAGATTATCAGTCATCTCGGCTAGGGTCATGTTGAAGGGATAGTTCTCATCAATCACGAGGGATCCGAGGACGAAGATCTCGTTGAAGACGAGCGGTCCTGCGGTTGTTTCTTCCCCACCAAATAGTCCGCCGCCATATGTTTTCTCAGGGAACCTGATCTCTTCGACGATCTTTCCTGGTCCGAGGTCCTTGAATATCTGCGCTTCGATCTTGTACGAGCCTGAGACCAATAGGACGTTTGGTGCGGTCTCGTTCCAGAGGAACTTGACGACTTGCGAGTATTCCTGTTCTCCTGGCTCTTGTATGCGGGTGAAGGTGACGAGTGCCCATTCGTCAAAGGTGAGGTCGAAGAAGCCCCTGCCAGGAAGGGGTGTCCAATAGGTGATCTCCGGATGTTCTGGGAA
>JBDRSD010000043.1:0-33363 GCA_043825215.1 Nanobdellota archaeon | reverse complement strand
GGTGAGTGCTTTGCCGTAGGGGTATTGTTTTGCTTTGCTTTGCAGTTGTCCCAGTTCGTTTGTCGTGTAGGTGTTGCTTCCGAGGCTGTTCTGGAAATGGTAGGTGAGCTTGTCCGCATTTTTTGAAGCTACAAGTTTTTTCCCATACACATAGGTTGTCATGCCTGTTGCAATTTCGCGCATTGGCTCTTCCGGAGTGGTTGTCTTGGTGATTGCTGGAAGGATTGCCTGCCCGATGTGCTGTTCTGGCCTTATGAGCATGACTGCGAGAAATGCGATGAAGATACATAATGCAGGAATGAGAAAAATTCCTAATGTAATCACTTTCTTATGCATAGGTAATATTCTTGGGTTGTCTATTTATATAATTTTTTACTTTTAACGTTCCTGCAGTATTACAACTCAAACTTAACAATCATTAACCAGGGAGAAAGATTTATAAAACCAGTCTTATTTGCATGGATTCTCGAGGTGGTATAATGGCAAATAATGATAAGCTTCAAGTGACAATTCTCGTAATCATGGGACTTCTTCTCGTGGTGATGTTTGTGCAATTGCAGCTTGTGAATGCAAAGCTCAATACGCTTAATGGAAATCGGGGCGGGAATACATTACCGACCGAAAATGTTATCGCGAATAATCAGCCTGTCCAGGCTGCACCGTCTGCCCCTGAACCAACAGTTCAGGTGAGTATAGATGATGATGCGATCCTGGGTAATAAGGACGCGCCAGTGACATTAGTCGAATTCTCTGATTATCAGTGTCCGTTCTGCGGCAGGTTCCATGAACAGGCATTCCCGCAGATCAAATCAGAATATATTGACACGGGTAAGGTCAGGTTTGTCTTTCGTGATTTTCCTTTGAGTTTCCATGAGAATGCGCAGAAGTCTGCAGAGGCTGCTGAGTGCGCAGGTGAGCAAGAAAAATACTGGGCATATAATGAAGTCCTTTTCAAGAACCAGGACAAGCTAAGTGTTTCTGACTTGAAGGGTTACGCAAAAGAATTAGGGCTTGATGAGACTGCCTTTAATTCCTGTCTTGATTCTGGAAAGATGGCATCTGAAGTCGCAAAGGACATGAATGATGGAGCAGGGTATGGTGTCAAGGGAACGCCTGCGGTTTTTGTCAATGGCAAGCTTATTTCAGGAGCCCAGCCATTTAGTGCATTTAAGCAGGCTATTGATGCCGCACTTGCGTGAGGTGAGAAAATGAATAAAAGGATAGTATTCTTGTTAATAGTTATGGTAGCAATTGCAAACATAGCGTGCACTGCACAAACATCTGATACGCCGCCGCCTTTGCCGGATGATTCTACTATGGCAGATACTCCTGCTGATCAGGCAGGTTCTCCCTCTGGCGTCAAGGAGTTCACCATGACTGCTTTTCAGTTCGGCTTTGACCCGGCGACGATAACCGTCAAGAAAGGTAATACCGTACGGATCAAGGTCACGAGTACAGATGTCGTGCACAGTCTCGTCATTCCCGAGTATGGCATTGATGAGCGCCTGCCGCCTTCAGAAGAGAAGGTCGTTGAGTTTGTGGCTGACACGACAGGGGAATTTCCGTTCCGCTGTGGTGTCTACTGCGGTGAGGATCATAATGAGATGATTGGCAGGATTGTTGTTGAAGAATAGGAGCGTGAATTGGATCGCTCAGACACGTACAATACTGTTTTTATTCCATCCCCTTCATTTTCCGTCCTGCAGGGCAGCATCCGCGCCCGCAGCAGCCAGGAGGAAAAGAAGAAGAACTATATGTGTTATTACTTTGATATTCTTGTCCTGCGTTGTTTGCGTAACTCATAAAGGGTAACAATTGTTAAGTATTTATAAATTTTCTTATTATCATTTTCTGAGTATGATATTTTGTATTGTTTCTTGCACCACCCTTCCCTTGTCGAATGATGCGCAGAGGTTATGATCGTGTGAGGGGGGAGTGGGAGGGGTGTTTGTGCCCCTGTTCCTCATACCATGCGATGCATGGATGAGAACCCCTTGTGAGAGCAAGGGGATAGGACGCCAATCGGAGATTGGCGTTTAGTTCCCTGCGCTTTTGGCGCAGGGGTGGTTCCAGTGCGTGAGAACTGGGCTCAGAAGCGGGGGGATAAGATCGACGGACTTGTCGGAAAAAAACAAAATCCCCATCTGTCTTCACTCCTCCGCCTGCCTCTTTTATTTGCGCAATCTTTATAAAACCCCTTTGTGCATCAATAGCAATAAAGCTATTGGATGGTGTTTATTATGGTGTCGATCGTTGTCGTATTGATGATTATCTCTATTCTCGCATTGGGGTTCACGTGGATTCTGAGGTGCATGATCCTGAATAAGAGTGCTGGCAATGCCAAGATGCAGGAGATAAGCCTCTCTGTCAAGGAGGGTGCGAAGGCATTTCTCAAGCGGGAATATCGGATTGTCGCAGTCTTCGCGGTCATCGTCGCTATTCTCTTAGGATATTTCATTGATTATCAGACGGCGGTCTCATTCCTATTGGGTGCAGTCCTTTCAGCGACAGCAGGTTGGATTGGTATGATGGTTGCGACCTCAGCAAACGCGAGGACAGCGCATGCTGCTGAAAAATCCTTGAACGATGCTCTTCGGATCGCATTTCGCGCAGGGGCTGTCATGGGATTCACTGTCGTCGGGCTTGGCCTGCTGGGCTTGAGTGCGCTCTATTTCATCTGGGACGTGCCGCTCCTTGGCGAGACTGCCATCAGGTACATCTTCGGCTTTGGGTTTGGTGCCTCATCGATAGCGCTTTTCGCGCGCGTGGGAGGAGGCATCTTCACAAAAGCTGCTGATGTCGGGTCAGATCTCGTCGGTAAGATTGAGGCAGGCATCCCTGAGGATGACCCGAGAAATCCTGCGGTTATAGCAGACAACGTAGGAGACAATGTGGGAGATGTCGCGGGCATGGGCGCTGACCTCTTCGAGTCCTATGTCGGAAGCATCATCTCTGCGATGATCCTTGGCGTCATCGCATTCTCGGGAAAGGGCATCCTCTATCCGCTCATTCTTGCAGGGATCGGCATTCTTGCAAGCATTATCGGAACCTTCTTTGTGAAGGCGGCAACTGATGGGCATATCAGGTCAGCCTTGAGAAACGGCCTTATCATGGCAAGCATTCTCGTCATTATCGCATCCTTTTTCCTGACAAAAGCGTTCTTTGGCAATCTCGCGCTATTCTGGGCGACGATTGCAGGGCTTCTTGCAGGGCTTATCATCGGTCTACTTACCGAGTATTACACGAGTGCTGCATACCAGCCGACGCGTGGCATTTCGCATGCATCCCTTACCGGTGCTGCGACGACAGTCATCGAGGGCTTGTCTGTGGGCATGATGAGTACCGCTCTTCCGGTGCTCACGATCGTGTGTGCAATCGGCATTGCCTATTGGGCAGCAGGCATTTATGGCATCGCTATCGCTGCTGTTGGCATGCTCTCAACACTTGGTGTGAGCCTTGCGGTTGATGCGTACGGGCCTGTCGCTGATAATGCAGGCGGTATTGCAGAAATGGCAGGTCTTCCGAAGAGTGTCAGGAAAAGGACTGATGCCTTGGATTCTGCAGGAAATACCACTGCGGCGATCGGCAAGGGTTTTGCCATCGGAAGCGCAGGCCTTACTGCACTTGCGCTCTTTTCGGCATTCTCAAGCGAGGCAGGGATAAGTGTCATCAGCTTGACAAATCCTGTGGTTATCATCGGGCTTTTTATCGGAGGGACGCTTCCCTTCATCTTTTCGAGCCTGACCATGCGCGCTGTGGGCAGGGCAGCCTATGCTGTTGTAGTCGAGGTGCGCAGGCAGTTTAAGGAGATTCCCGGGCTCCTTGCAGGAAAGCCTGGCGTGAAGCCTGATTCTGTGCGTTGTGTCGACATCAGCACAAGATCAGCCCTTCGCGAGATGATTGTTCCCGGGCTTCTCGCAGTCGTTGCTCCTGTTGCTGTGGGAATGATTCTCGGTGTTGAGGCATTGGGAGGGCTTCTTGCCGGAAGCCTGGTCACAGGAGTCCTTTTGGCAATCATGATGGCGAATGCGGGTGGCGCGTGGGATAATGCCAAGAAGTATATTGAGGCAGGCAATCTTGGTGGAAAGGGCAGTTCTGCCCACATGGCGGCTGTCGTCGGTGACACTGTCGGTGATCCGATGAAAGACACATCTGGCCCTTCGATAAACATCCTCATCAAGCTGATGAGTATCGTCGCATTGATCTGCGTGCCGTTATTCATTTAATTTTTTTTGTTACCCTTTTCATTTTCCATTCTCGCATATTATTTGGAATAGTTGAACTAGGGTGAAGGAGTAGTGGTTTTTCTCTCCCACTTCTGTTCCTGTGCAATGCACAGCCCTCCTTCCTGCCGAAGGCAGGAAATAGGCTGGCAATCGCAGATTGCCAGGGCAATCCCTGTGCCTGTGGCACGGGTTTATTCCAGCGCGTGAGCGTCTGGTGGTAGGTTGTGGGAGGAAAAGGGCGAAATGCGACATTTCGAATAACATTTCAAAATTCAATTACGACTATATATTTCTTAAAGAGATTTGCTTGCAGAATTCATAATCGATTCTAATGTCTGAATATCAGCGCAATAAGTTATCTTCTCTCGCAGTTTCGCCCCTCCGACCATGCCTTTGGTAAAGCTCATCGCGTGAGTCTTGACGGTAGTATATGGGATTATGTATTTCTTAGCGAGGATGAGGTATTGGCTGAATTGTTCTTGCCTTTCTACCTGTTCAAACGTACCTTTCTTCAGGTAATCATTGATCTGCTGAAAGATCTGCGGGTTGCCGATAGCTCCCCGTGCGACCATGATCGCATCAACACCACTCTCTTCGAGCCTTTGCTTGAATGTCTCTGGAGAGAATACGTCGCCATTCCCGATGACTGGAATATTCACCGCCTCCTTAACTTTTCTGATGATCTCCCAGTCTGCTTGCCCGCTGTATCCTTGTTTAGCAGTTCTCCCATGGACTGCGATAGCAGCTGCACCTGCGTCTTCTGCTTTTTTGGCAACCTCGACTGCGTTGATGTGTTTATCGTCAATTCCAGATCGTATCTTGATGGTCACTGGCTTTTGGACAGCGCTTGCAAGCTTGTTCACAAATGATGCGATTCCTGCGGGTTTCTTCAGAAGATCTGATCCTGCTCCTGTCTTGATGACCTTCCATGCAGGACATCCGCAGTTGATATCTATGATGTCGAACCTGTCTTCGATCGCCTGCGCAGCTTGCACAACCTCTTGCACGCTTGACCCGAAAAGCTGCACAGCAACTGGCTTTTCTTTCGGGTCTGTACGAAGCTCAAGCGCAAAACGATCTGGCGCTCGAAGGATGCCTGCGCTACTCAAGAATTCAGTATAGGTCAGCCCTGCACCATATTTCTTTGCAAGCGCGCGGAAAGCGACGTCGGTAACACCTGCCATGGGCGAGAGGACTGCAGGGCTTTTCAGGTGAGGGAATTTCATTGGGTGACAAGATAATTATCGCAGTTTATGATTTGCTATTATTTCCACCATGGTCGGTGACCAAGATGATACACCTGAGACGTGTATTTATCCGCGATCTCCGGCCTGCCTTCTGTGGGTGTTGTATAGACCCATCCCGTTTTTTTAAGAGACTTCAATGCTTCAAAGAAGATTTCTTCATCTTTTTTCTCGAGTGGGAAAAGAAGATCGACTGCTAACTGGGATGCATCCTGTGGACCATGTCTTATAAGGGAATCCCAGATTTTGTTTTCTAATTCTTTTTGCTGTTCTGTATTGCTCTGTCCCATTCTTTTCGATAAATATCAATCACTATAAATATTTTATGGAAACTTGCCTTGTTTGCAAGTTCGCTTTTTTTCTCGTCTAATCCTTTGATTTATTCTCGGCGAATACACTTGGAAGCAGGATTCAATCTAGCATATATGTTTGCATAGACTCTATGTCCTTCTTGTGCGAAGTGTTCAAAATATCCAGTATACCATTGGTTCATGGAAATTCCTGCCTCTTCAGATGCGATGATGTCGTCAGAAGACGAGATGCCTCCTGTGCGAAAGACGTGGAATTCGGATGATGCGTGTTTTCTTGCGCTTTCTACGGCGAGGCGGGAGAGGAGAAGAGAGTCCTCTTTGAGAGGCAACCCGCTGATGCCCCCGCCGAAAGTTGTCGTGAAATAATCGTACAGATTTCTTTCTTTCGGATTGATCCTTTCCCGTAAGGCGCTGTATCTTGTCGAGGTATTGCCGAGGTTCAAGCCGTCCATGCCATAGGATATGAGCATTGCAACAAGTCTGGGTATGTGTTCCGGCAAGGTGTCGAGTGAGAGTTTGACAATAACTGGAAGTCTGCATGTCCTTCCTTGGAGAAATTCTTTGTTAATGACCTTCAGTTTTGATTCAAGGTTTCCTTGCGAAATGACATTGGGGCAGCTTTCGTTCAGTTCAAGGTAATCAACATGGGCTTGTTCATATGCGTGCATACCCGAGATAACCTCTTGTGGGGTATCTGCTAGGCTTATGCTTGCACCGACTGGAAATGAGTAGTCTTTGTCGATTGATTCCAGTTGGGAGGCGACAACAGCATGTGACGCATTGGGAAGACCGAGCCAGTTGGATCCTGCATGGGAAAGACGATACGGGACAAATGGCATCAGGATCCCTTCTTTCCTATTCCCTTTCTGTTTGTGATACGTTGTTGTCCCTGCCAGATATGCTCCTGCACCCTGGTTTTTGCAGAGCAGGTATCCTTCGCCGTTCTTGAACATGCCTGCAGCGTTCATGAGAGGGGATGCAAAGGACAATCCCCAAAGTGTCCTTTGGAGATGAGGGGAAGGGCCGTAATTCTCCAATGGAATTGTGTTTACTAAAGAAGTGATATACTTGGGCCGAAAATGGGAGTAGAGTTCGATAGTGAATTTGGGAAACTTGGTGAGAATTGGCCATGCTGTTTTTTCAACGAGGCGTAACATACTTGGAAAAAAGGCAGATTCATGATAAATAGTTTTGTTGATGAACTTTGGACAACAGTTTATTATTCTCCTATGATCTTCACCAAGACCCTTTTTGGCCGCTGCCCGTCAAATTCTGCGTAGAATATCTGCTCCCAGGTGCCAAGCTCAAGCTTTCCTTTGGTGATTGCCATCGTCACTTGGTGGCCGAGAAGCTGTCGCTTCAGATGCGCGTCGCAATTGTCTTCTCCTGTCTGATGATGCCTGTAGTTCTTTCCAGAGGGGGCGAGTCGTTCAAGCATCTCGTGAATGTCATCGAGAAGGCCTGATTCGTCATCGTTTACATACACGGCAGCCGTGATGTGCATGGGATTAATCAGAACCAGACCTTCTTGCACGCTAGATTTTTTCACAGCTGCTTCGACTTGGGAAGTGATATTGATGAATGCGTAACGCTCCGGTGTATGGACAATGATGTGTTCGGTGTGGGATTTCATGAGTTGACAGTATGCTTACAAATTATTAAAGGTTTTCGCTAAAGGACAAGCCAGATGGTAAGCCCTACTACAATATCTGCGGTAAGATGGGCAAGAAGAGGAACAACAAGACCATTTGTCTTTATTGCGCACTGTCGAAATAGGACTGCTGCAGAAAGAAGGATAACAAATTCGAGGATCGCCCAGTATACAGGAATAAAGAGAATGAGTACAAAGACGTGATATCCTGCAAAGAAGATATCACTTCCTGCTATGCCTTTCTTGTCTGAAAGCAAGTATCCTCTCCAGAATGCTTCTTCAAAAAAGGGATTGACAAGGGAAAAGTATACTGCCCAGACGATAAGGGAGATTCCTGTCAGCCCAAGCGAAGAAATATTTGTTGATATTGAAGGAGGGGCGATAATTGGTGTCAGTATCCAGAAGATGATACCCACAAGAAGCCCTCCTCCAATAAGTGCTAGTGCCCATTTTTTGTGCCATCCATGAATGAGTCGTTTCCCCAGTCCTGTATTTGTTAATATGATAAGCATTCCTGCGTGATAGATAAGAGTTGTCACCCAGGCATTCTTTACAAGGTAAAGCCCGAAGTATACTGCAATGAATGGAAGAAGATATGCAAGATATTTTAGCTTCATTGCAGGTTTTAAAACTGTATTATTAATAAAATTACCGCAAGATATTTGAATTCATTCATGTTCCTATTAAACAATGAGCCTTGTCTATATAGTCAAAGGAGCTGAAGGGGTTATAGCGGATAGGCAAGCTGATGCTGATCGCTTGTATGATTTCCTTAGGACATATGTCACATCAAGAGGCCATACTGCAGAAGTGGTTCCTGCAAAAGATCCTTTAAATCTTGATCGTGCAAAATATGTCTTTGGGCATTCTCAGGGAACAAATACAGTCCTGGATACGTTAGCGGTTCGTGTTCCGAAGGGTTTAAAGGGTGTTGTGTTATTTGATCCCTCTCCAGATCCACCGTATTGTGATATATGGAATTGTCTCATGATGCCTCGCGTTGCCTTCATAAGCTGGATGGGCTCGTTCAAGCAATGGTATGCAACGTACTATCATCTCGAGTTCAAACTTAAGGACGACCATTATTTCTTGAAATCCTTTCCGAAGATAGAGAAACGTCTTGACAAGATCATTGATTCCTCTCTTCGACATGACGATGTGGAAGATTTCCCGCGTGAACGCTTTAGCTTATGGCCTTTTCGTTGGCGAAATCAGTGATCAAGGATGATTCCCACAGGTGCATGATCCGAGCCTTTGATTTCTGTGAGAATGAATGCTTCCTGAAGTCTCTTTTGGAGCTGTTTTGACATGAGAAAGTAATCAATGCGCCAGCCGATATTCTTTGCCCGCGCGTTGAACATGTATGACCACCAGGAGTATTCCACCTTGTCCGGATGCATGTGCCTGAACGTATCGATGAAACCTGCAGAAAGAAGTCGTGAAAAGTCTTCCCGTTCTTCGTCTGTGAAACCTGCGTTCTTCCGATTCTCTTTCGGCCGTGCGATATCGATCTCCTGATGCGCACAGTTGAAGTCGCCGCACATGATGACAGGCTTTTTCTTATCAAGCGTGGCAACAAAGGTGAGAAATGCCTTATCCCAGGTAATTTTATATTGTAGCCTTGCAAGGCCGCGTTGGCTGTTTGGCGTATACACGTTGACCAGATAGAATGTAGGGTATTCAAGCGTGATAAGCCGTCCCTCTGTGTCATGTTCAGAAATGCCCATCCCCTTTTGTATTGAGAGAGGTTTTTCTCTTGAAAAGATTGCGGTTCCCGCATATCCCTTCTTGCCTGCAGGATTGAGGACTTGCTGATATGCGGATAGGGCTAAGGGCGCTTGCAAGGCATCTGCCTTTATCTCCTGGACACATAAGACATCAGGATCCTCTTCTTTGACAAAGTCAATAAATCCTGCCTTTTGCACTGCGCGTATGCCATTGACATTCCAGGAAAGAAACTTCATCTTTAACATGAGCGCGGGAGGTTAAAAAATCTTTCGTTTTTGAGCATTTAGCGAAAGAAAAAATATTTAAACCAGAATATCCTGGTCTCTATCATGGCCGAAGAGTTTGACTGGTATGCGTATATTGATGGTATGAACCTGAGCGCATTCCAGGAGGAACTTGACCATTTCTCAAAAGAGGAGCTCAAGATTTTCATCATCAATATCATCAGGGGCTGGGCATACCAGCAGAAGCAGAACGAGATCCGAGATGAGCAGTTCTACCAGGAGATCGTGCAGCTTCTGCGCGAATAGGCAAATTGATTTTTTTCTCTTCCCGTTGCCAATAGAAAACTTTTATAAATGCCTCCCTGCCTTCTTTTGCCATACGTCGGCATAGCATAGCCTGGTAATGCGCTAGACTCATGAGCCCATGAGTGAGGAGCAGGAATTTTCCCTGCGATGACTGCTGAGGCATCTAGAGATCCCGAGTTCAAATCTCGGTGCCGACATCCGGTTTCGCCCGGATAAAACGAAACTGAGGAGGACGTTCAACTGCGTTGAAGTCCTCCGCTTTTATTCTTTCGAGACTGCAGCTTTTTTCGTGGGATTGGAACGTTAGTGAAAATCCCACTGGGTGCCGTATTGTCCATTTGAGCTTTGCTCAAATTCCCAACAACTCTGTTGTTGAGGAGGGCGGAACTGGACGTGAATATCTCGGTGCCGACAGGCTTTTTGAGAAAAATCCTGAAAAAACCGGGAAGACAGTCCCCAGCCGAAATCGGTATGAATAATCTCCAGTTTCGGCACTTGATTCTTTTATTCGAATTGTATCGGCAACTTGGCACAAATAAGTCCGAACATTTTTAAATCCAAACTATTTTATCAATAAGGATGTCAGAAGACGAACTGCTTGAGATTAAGGAGAATATAAAGAAGGAGTACCTGAACAGGAACACAGGCCAGCAGAACGGGAGCCTTATCGCGCTCGAGCTTCGTCTTGCCGATATATATGTGGAACATGAAGAATTGCATAAAGCCGCAGAGACGTATCGCTTTATCGGCTGGCAGTATTTCACCCAGAAAGAGTATCCGCAAGCGTTGCAGTATTTTACCCTGGCGTCAGAAATGTCTGGAGAAAACTTCTCAAAGGAAGAGAAGCGCTGGCTTTATTATCGGATGCACGAATGTCAGCAGTATATCCCTCAGGCCTGAAGCTCTTTTCGTATTTTCTCTCCAGTTTCCTTCATCTCGCCGTCAGCGTAGGTCTTGTGCGGCCACATGGCAAGCTTGTCTGTGGAATAGCGGGGAATGATATGCGCGTGGGCGTGCATGACGATCTGGCCTGATGCTTCGTTGTTGTTGATGCTCACATTCGCGCCGTGGGCATTAAAAGCGTTCGTCACTGGATGGACGAGCTTCTTCACTGCAGAAAAGACATGCCCTACTGTCGCTTCGTCCATGTCAAACAGGTTCACGACGTGTTTTTTTGGTACGACAAGTGTATGGCCTTTGTTCACCGGGCCGATGGTGAGAAAGGCCACAACTTCATCATCTTCATAGACAATCTCGCTGGGAAGCTCTTTTTTTATTATCCTGCAGAATATGCACTCTTCCATCATTGATCACCCGTTCTATATGGTAATGTGCAGATTTTAAATATTTTGTGTCTTGCAAAAGATCCTTTCTTCAATTCGCACAAACTATATAAATGCCAGGATGAACTTGAAAAGAAAAGAGGAGAGCAATGGTTGTCTTGACTAGTGAACAATGGGAAGACTTGATTACCCGTCTGGAAGACGGCGAGGATAGGTCTCAGCTTGTCGATTCCCTGATGAACCAGGGTTACACGCTTCTTGAGGCCGAGGCGATCGGAAATAAGGCGCAAGCATCGTATGATCTGGAAAAAAGAAAGGAAGCGTTGAGGAAGAAGACCCTTCGCCACCGCTTGAACAGGCCATCAGTGACTATTTTTGTCCTTGCGATCCTTATAGGAATCCTTCTTCCCCTGATATATTTTGAGCTGTCTGTAAATGTATTCTCTTTCACCTGGGGATTTCCCTGGATGTTCTACGTCTTTGGCAACTGGGTTTTTTGCCTTGTTTCAGGCAATCTTCCTGGTGGATTTAGCGATGATGGCGGGATGATGGTTGCCAGTTGCAAGTATATTGGGGAAGCGTCATCTATGCAGCATGCAATTTCTGATCTTGGCGGGCTTTTCTTCACGCTTATGGTGGGAATTTTCCTTGTCATCTATATGATTCTGCAATCTGCAAGGGCTTTTAAGGACAGGGACGTGAAAAGTGACGAGAAGAAATGGAAATACATCAGTGCATTGTTCAATGGGTCTGTTGGCTTCTCATGCATAACTGCGATAACCTATGCGCTTCACAGGAACATCTCTGGAGAGATGGCGCTTGACATCATTTCTGTCAGTTCTGCTTTTTCTTTAGAAAACATGGTCTTTATCCGCTATTTGCAGACAGTGAGCTATGTGTTCATAGCGATAACTGTCGTTCTTGTAGGGTATCATATAATAAAGGATGTGAGAATGCGCTCACTTTCGTAGACGCTTCCGCTTCTCTCGCTTCATGCGCTTGCGTTGCCACTTCCACCGCATTTGGCCTTTCTTTTTCCAGCGCCGGGAACTTCTTTTCAATTTCTACCTCCTGCTCATAAAAGCATGCAGAGAGGGGTTGGCGAGTGTTTATAAATGTATCTCATTCTTTTCAGGCTAAGTTTGCTGGCAGGAGGGTGTGGTGCCGTGTTTCCTGTTTATCCTTCTCTTTTCGTAAGGTTTATAAGAAAAAGCCTGTTTTCGAAAGGCAATGCCAAAGAAAAAAAGACCAGTGCATTCCAAAAGGAATCCCCTGCCATATCTGCTTGGGGCAGCAGTGATACTTTTTGCTATACTCGTTTTGCTTCTGATCCGGAGTAGGGAACTGCCTGCGGATGACTGCCCGTATGAGGGCAATATCAGGTATAATTGCTATCAGAATCTTGCAGTGGAGCATGATGATCCGCTCTTTTGCGAGAAGATAGATGATGCTGTATGGAGGGATCTCTGCCTTGGAGAGCTGGGAAGAAAAGGCGGGAACCTGGTTTTTTGTGACCGGATAATAAATACGACCATCAAGGACGCTTGTAAAGGGGGGATCATTCTCGATAAGGAACTGTATTCCCAATGCGATATCCTGGAGACGCAGGCCTGGACTGACCAGTGCAATATTGCTGCTGCATTGCATTCGAGAAACGCGACAGACTGCCTAAAGATTTCAGGAATCTCTGCCAGATATAAATGCATTTATGATATTGCCCTCAATACTTCTGATTTTTCTCCCTGCGGCATGATAGTTTCCCGTGACATACGGGATGATTGCTATCTGGACGTGGTCAAGAAAGATCCTTCTGTCAATGCGTGCAAGTGGATAAAGGATGCAGGAAAGGCAGACACGTGCTATTTTGCGGTGGGGTTTGGGCTCGGATCAGTCGAATCATGCGATAAGATTCAGGAAGTCCCTTCGAAGAATGTCTGCTACCTGAATGTGGCAGCTGTCTTGAATGATTCGAGTGTGTGCGATCTGATCACGTCAGGAGCAATTTATGATGAGTGCATGAATGTGACATCATAGAATGCCCCGGATTCCCTTCAGGATGAATATTGCTTCTTCTATCCTGCGCATGGATTCCAGCGCTGTCTTGTATTTCTTCTGTTCAAATTGTTTTATGTTTTTATAGAGGATGCGCAAGAGTTCGGCTGCGAAATAGGGAATCTCATAATCGCGGATCTTGTAGTCGAGCTGCTCTTGTGCAAAGGTCTGGCTCAGGGAGAAAACTTCCCGATAAAATTTCTCTATGCTATCGATGAATTGGCGGTCGAGGTCTGTTTGGTCGAGCCCTCCATGAAGAAGAATAGTGAGTTTTTTTATCGTCTCATCTGTTTGCGGCCTGAAGCGTGGATTTTGGGTTCTGAACCGTCTCCATATGCGAAGGAAGAACGAGAGGATGAGGACGTTGTTGTTGAGGCGCAAGGTTTTGAAGAGAAAGCCGTGCTTCAGCTCGATAATAAGCATGACAATGAAGATGGTGAGACCGAGGATGATGAATGTGATGAGGGTTCCAATCTCCCGGTTGCAAGGAATGCACGGGCCGCCGCAGTCTATATCTTTTTCACCTTGGTTCTTGATGTCATCTTTGCAGGTGGGGCAGGGGTTGCCGCAGCTCAGCATGCCACAATCGATTCCTTCTTCCCTCTGGTTTTTTATGCCATCATTGCAGGTGGGGCAGGCATGTCCGCAGGCTACGCCGCAATCTATGTCGTCTTCACCTGGATTTTTTATGCCGTCAGTGCAGGATGCTGGTTCACATCTCTTGTCTATCCCGCAAGACCTGCTTTTGCAGTCAGATCCTGTTTGGCAGCGCTTGCCATCATTGCAAGGGAGACAGCCGTTTCCGCAATCAATGTCTGTCTCCCGTCCGTTCTTTATGGTGTCTGTGCAGAGTGGGCAGGGCGGGCAGACTCCTCCGCAATCGACGTTGATCTCGTTTTGGTTGAAGAGGCCGTCGAAGCAGGTATTCGGGCAGGGCCTTCTTGTTTCAGGTGTCCTGATGGAATTTCTGCATTTGTTGAGATCCTTGCATTCCCGTTCTTGCATTTCTCCAGCGATGCAGTTATTCCATTCGCCGCAGATCCATTTTTCAAGGCAGCCATTGCATGCTCCGCAGTCTTCTTCGCAGGTATCACAGGTCTCGCTATAGCAGATGCCATCGCCGCAGACTGGGGCAAATGCTGTTATTGCGATAAATGCATTGTTGCCTCTGATTGTCATTCCTTCGTCATCTTTGGCGTCGAAGCGTATTGTTGTTCTACCGATAAAGCCTGGTCGGGAGGTAAGGGTGACATAGCTTTCCTGGTTTATGGAAACGATCAGATGCCTGTCTTGGGTAGTGGTGGCATCACCATCTGAGAATGCGTAGGTGAAGGTGAGGTTTGATCCGTCTGGATCATTGAAGTACTCAGTGAGTCGGTATGGGATTGCGGTTGTCCCTTCATAGATTGTGAAGTCAGGAAGGAGATAGATTTGTTCGGGAGGGCGATTGACATTGTTGACCTGGATTTCCCAGGTGTGCTCTACAGATAGGTTGTGCTTGTCTTTGATTCGCACGGTCAGTTCGTGGTTTCCTTGGGCATAATAATCTGGTTGATAGGAAAAGGATTGTTCTTTTGAGACAGGTATGCCGTCGAGATGCCATGCAAATACGTGTTCCTGATCATCATCGTTGATGCTGAAATTGAACAATAAATATCCTCCTTCGTCTATGGTTGTCGTTTTTGGGACTGTCATGTTTTCTATCTCTGGTCTGGAATTGATGATGAATGTGGCAAGTTTTGTCGAGATGCATTCATCTTTTGCCTGTCCTACAAGAAGGACAGTGTGTATGCCAGAATCAGACTTGTCAGGGGTGAAATTAAGATATCCTGAGGTCTTGTTCTGCAGGATATCTGTGAGTGTCGTGTTGAGGTATGCTATGCCAAAGAGTGAAAAAGAGGAGTTGCCAAGATATTCGGTGTAGGTCTGGTTTTCATTGATGGTTGTGCCATTGAGGAGGTTGGAAAGTTCTGGGCATGCCAGGGTGTATGCTGAACTGAGCAGGACAAGAAAGATGATTGCAAAAGATCTTTTTCTCACGTCTCTCCTCTTTTTTTTGTTTCTGACTCGTCTTTATTCTTTATTCTTTTAAATGTTGTCCTTTGGAAGTCGGTTGGGCAGGCTAATCTTGAAGATGGTTCCTTTGTCGAGCATTGATTTCACTCTGATAGTGCCTCCGTGGAGGTTGATGATGTGCTTGACGATGGCAAGCCCGAGGCCAGTTCCTCCTTGTTGGCGTGTGAGATAATTTTCTACCTGGTAGAACTTGGAGAAGAGGAGCTTTTGCTTGTCTTTGGGAATTCCGATGCCATTGTCTTCTATGCAGAATTCCCAGGATGAGGTGTGGGCTTTCGCGCTGAATCTGATCCTTCCTCCTTCACGGGTGAATTTGACAGCATTCCCGTAGAGATTGATGATGACTTGCTTGAACCTGTCCTCATCAATTATCACGCTGAATTTATCAGGGATATCATTTTGTACTATGATTGCCTTCTCTTCTGCAAGGTTGTTGGGAAGGGTGGTATCGATCAGGGCGTGGAGATTTGTCCTGGCGGGCTTGAGCTTGATTTTTTTGTTCTCCAGTTTTGCGAGGTCGAGGATGTCGTTGATGAGGTCGGCAAGCCGCTTATTCTCTTTCATGAGGATATCGAGGGTCTTTTTCTGCTCTGGTGTCAGTGGCCCTTGCTTTTCCTGGAGGAGGATTGATAGGTAAAGGCGTATTGAGGTGAGCGGTGTCTTGAGCTCATGGCTGATGGTTGAGACGAATTCGTCTTTCATCTTTGATATTTCGCGTTCCTGCTGGTATTTCAGGCGTGTTGAGGTAATCTCTTCCTTGAGTGTTGCCTTGTCGACGAGTTTCAGGTAGATGGCGCGCATGAATAGGAGGACTGCTATGATTGGGAAAGGGTGGGCAAGGACGCGGATGACAGCAGTCTTGATGAATATGAGGTGAAGTATGAGAAGCACGGGTGCCATGAAATAGAGAGCGAATGCGAGAAGGACGGACAGCCTGTATTTCTCATGAGGGTCCATTTTGAAGAGGACAAGATAGATTGCGTAACCAAGGACGCTTATCTTGATGAGTTCAAGGAAGACGAATATCCAGGACAGGTTCATCTTCGCGTCGAAAAAGTAGGTGTTGGTGTTCCAGAGGATGAGGAAGATGATGAATATGATGAGTATCGCGGTTATTTCTGACCGGATCTTTTGCATGAATACTCCTTTCTTTTTGGTTGCTTTGTAGGTGAATGCGTGGGCGATGAGAAGGAGCGAGATGATTTCGATTGTTGAGATGATGATGAGCGTCTGCCCGTAGAGGATACGGGATGCGAGGACGCCAAAGACGACGTTGATGAGCAGGATGATTGCGAGGAATTTCTCTATGAGAAGGGCCATGAATGCTATTGTGAGGTATTTCAGGGGTGTCTCTTTCTCTCTGATGTATTCGCTAAAGACCATGTACGTTATGATGAGCAGTATGAAGAACTCGATTGAATGCTTGAAGAATTCACCCTGATATGACCCTAAGAATTTGTTGAAGGAATGATACAGGATAAGAAGTTCATGCCAGGCCATGATCAGTTCTTGAGGACCTGGTTGACTACGTGCATGAGCTCATCTGCCTCGAATGGCTTCATGATGTAGTCGTCTGCCCCAAGCTCCATGCCCATGATCTCGTCCCTGTCCTGGTCTTTTGCAGTGACCATGACGATCTTTGTCTTGTTCAGGGATTTATTGCTTCTGAGGTTCTTGCACACCTCAAAGCCGTTCATGTTGGGAAGCATGATGTCGAGGACGATGATGTCTGGTTGCATCTCGATTGCCTTATGCAGTCCTTCAAGCCCGTCGTGCACCATGTGCACGTCATAGGCATTTTCAAGGATGATGCGTTCTGCTTCTGCGATGTGCCTTTCGTCTTCAATGATGAGGAGTTTCTTCTTTGGTATCTTCTCTGTCACGATAATCACCTATGGTCGTATGGATGCTGCCTTGGTTTAAAAAGCTTTTGTTGTAGTGAGACGTAATTCTAAAGCTTTAAATAGCCTCTTTTACTCTGGTTGTATATGATTTCACTTGATGGCTCTCATGGTGAAGGGGGCGGATCGATGCTCCGGTATGCGCTTGCGCTCGCAACACTCACCCAAAAGCCCTTTCGGATGTATGCTATCAGGAAAGGCAGGGATAAGCCGGGATTGAAGCCCCAGCATCTTTTCTGCATCAGGGGATTGGAGGATCTCTGTGGGGCTGTCTCTGAGGGGGCTGAGATAGGAAGCCTTGACGTCACCTTTTATCCTCGCCCTGTGTCCAAGGACAGCATATCGATTGCTATCGGCACTGCAGGATCGGTAACGCTTCTCTTGCAGGCGTTCATGCTGCCATTGCTTTTCCAGAAAAGGACAATTGTCAAGGTGACTGGGGGAACAGATGTGCCATTCAGCCAGCCGTATGATTATTTTACGCAGGTCTTTCTTTCTGCGCTTGCGCCGTATGGTGATATTGAATGTTCTCTTGAAAGAAGAGGATTTTATCCCAAAGGCGATGGCAAGCTATCCCTTGTTGTCAAAGGAAGATATAACTATCCCGAGCCTGGCCTTCCTGTTTTCAATTATTTCGAGCGAGGCGATGTGCAATCTTTGGCAGGTGTGTCTTATGCGACATCGCTTCTTGAAAAGGCAGACGTTGCCTTGCGGATGAAAAAAGCAGCACGTCACATTTTGCCTGATGTGAAGATACGCGAAGAATACGCCCCTTCTGCATCTGATGGCGCAGGCATTGTCCTTTGGGCGACGTATGAGAAGACTGTCCTTGGCGCGAGTGCGCTCGGGAAACGCGGTGTTCGCGCAGAAGATGTTGGACGACAGGCAGGGGAGGATATGAAAAGAGAGATGGATTCTAGTGCTGTCGTCGACAGGCATCTTGCTGACCAGCTTATCCCATACATGGGTGCAGTGACGAGGGCTTCTGGAAAGGAGTGCGTGATCAAAACGTCAGAAATCACGGATCACCTGCGCTCGAACGTGTATGTGACTGAAGCGTTCTTGGATGTTTCTTTTCAGATTGATGGAAATCAGGTCACGTGCACGAAAACCATATAAACCAGGAGCGTTCGTCCCTGTTCATGAAACTGAGAAAACTCCTGGCGTACGTGCTGTGGTTTATTCTATCTTTTCCTTTTGCGTATGCGATTGCGATTGTTCTTGGGCTCTTGTTCAATGCAATATTTAATACAAGAGAACATACGATCTGGTTTATTGTTCCTGTCTCGCTCATCATCGCTTTTTTTTTGATGCGCCTTGTCATGGCCATATCAAAGAAGAAGTATCGCAGGCAGGCGATCGCGTTCAAGGCTGTGCTTATTCTTTGTGTGGCGCTTTCTTTAATCGCGCTTTTTTTTGATATGGGGTCTGATGGGACTGTGAATGTAGAGATGTGTCTTTTTGACTATCCTTTCAAATGCGCGGAGTTTGGTGTTGTTGGCGAGGAGATTTCTGCCCGCTTGATATCCACAGAAACCGTTGTCATAAAGGATGTTCGTGTTGATGTACGTGCTGGCAAGAAAATAGAAGCACTCCCGTGCATCAACGGGTGCAGCCTGATGAGTCCTTCTGTTGATTGGGCAAAAGAAGAAGCGCGGAAGTTTATTGTTGCAGTTCCTGGTTTACAGGATGATAAAGAAGTCGAGATTCTGTTAACCATTGCTTATGAAGCGGACGGTCTTCCTTTACAGGCAAGGGGAAGCGTTCTTGTCTATCCCTGATGGGCTGTTTCAGCGTATTGAATGCAATACTTCTGCCGCATGCCCTTTTGCGGTCACGTTCTGCCATGTTTTTGCGATCTTTCCTTTGGGATCGATGAGGCAGGTACTTCTGACTGTTCCTAAAAATTCCCTTCCCATGAATTTTTTCTTCTTCCACACACCGTAGAGTTTCATGACCTTTGTGTCAGGGTCTGAGAGGAGCTGTATGGTAAGTCTTTCTTTTTCGATGAATTTCTTATGGCTTTCGCAGGTGTCTTTTGAGATCCCGATGATTGTCGCGTCCTTTTTCTCAAACTCTTTTTTGAGGTGGGAAAACTCGTTTGCTTCGATCGTGCATCCTGGTGTCATGTCTTTTGGGTAGAAGTAGAGGACGACCCATTGTCCCCGAAAGTTCTTCAGGTTGATGTCTTTTGTCGCAGAATTTTTTAGTGTGAAAAGTGGCGCGGTCGCTCCGATAGTCACCATGATGATCACCTCAGGATAAAGGAGTTAACGATTGTTTATATTTTTTGTGGTTCTCGGGTGCTTTTCTCATTTTTTTTCTTTTTTTGTATTTGTTTAGCACCTTCGAAATCCTCGATATGATCTAGTAGGCGCTGCGTCCCCGGATGGGGCAGGTCCCCCCGCGACGCGCAGGTATCGATAAAGGAAGGGATTTCGACCTTAGGGTGCTAAACAAATACCTTTTTTTCATTTGCCGTCCTTACTGCCTTGGCTGTCTTGATCCTCTCCTGGCATTCGAGAATCTTTCTTCTGCCATTTTGCACGTCATACACTGCTCTCCTTTTCATGGTCCTCTTGTCGACAAGGCGCATCACTTCGACAGGAAAGCCAAGCTGCGCGAGTTTCTTTAAGCATCGCTTCTGCCGCAGGGAGAGTGTTTCGTAGATGAGCTTGCATTCGACAAACCTGAATATGCCGTCCTTATAGCAGACAAAGTCCGGCATGCCGTGGTGCACGTCGCAGAGGTATTGCAGAGCCTCGACTTTTCCAGGATAGTGCTTTTCCATGAGTTCAAGAAGAAGGGTGTATTTATGGAGGACGGAAGGGTAGATCTCCTCTCGTTTGGTGATGGAAAAAAGGCCTCCTCTCCACACGGTCCATCCTTTCTTCTCGAGCCGCTTTTTCGCAAGGCGTTCAGAGAGAGCGCGACGGCTCGTTGCCTTGAGCGGGATCTCCAGGCAGGTTTCCTTGACGCGGGAATAGAGGAATGTCTCTAGGGCAAGCTGTCCCATGCGTGTCCCGTTGTTCTGTACCTATTATATGTGCCGCGTCGAAATGTCCAGTGAAATGTAACATTTTTAAACCTTAGACCTATAATAAGGGGTATGAAGGGTTTTTTAAAGCGATTGCACAAGAAAAAGATAAAAGGAATACGCCTGCTCATACCATTTCTCGTCGTTTTTGGCTTGCTGCTTCTCGTCATCTGGCTGTTTCTTGGCATCCACATAAGCTTTGCGATAAAGGAGGAACTGATCATTTTCATCAATCCGATGCATACCACAAAGACGGTGGCAAATAACGAGTCCTTTTCCATGTCCTACACTGTTGGCACAGACAATTTCTGGCAGTGCAGAAGCGTATGCACGGCAAATTTTACTGATCTATCCAAAAACCAGCTCTTGTTTTCCGAAGAATTGTCATTGTCGCATGATGCCGAGTTTGTGAAGTCCTTTGCATTCTCCCTTGCTGAACAAGGGGAAGGGCAGAAAGTGTATCGGTTCCGCGCGCAGTGCAGGAACGAAAAGACACTATTCTGCCCGACTGACGGGAAACCTCGTGAGGCGATAGCGACCCTCACGCTGAATTATGAACTCACCCCTGAAGAAAAGGAATTGAAAGCGCGCGTCATTCCACTATTGACTGGTTTTTTTCAAGAGATTGCAGACAGCACTGCTGCTTTAGAGCAGGCAGAGCATGCGAATGTCATGCTTCCAAAAAGCCCTGAAAAAGACGAGATGGGAACCCGGATCTCGTCAATAGGCCAGGAACTTGAAAAGTACCTTGATCTGCAATCAGCAATCATTGGGTCATGGTCAAATGAGACATACGACAAGGTCGATGGCTTGCTGTCCACTGCCCCCTTAAACAGCCTTGCCGCGCTTATGCCTGCTATCGAGGATATCCAAAAAGAGCAGCAGCTCCTCATCGGATTGAGGAACATTGATGTGTATTTCCTGCAGGATGTCGAGAGAAATAGTCCTCTCATCCTGTCTGCAACCGATTTTTATGCCAAGGAGAACAACAGGAACAACCAGAACTACCTGACAGCCATGGGAAAGGCACTTTTAACCCTCTACTCTGGCTACGTCAAAATAGACAAGAATCAATCGGTCTCTGTCACAGGATTGCATCAGGAACTGGTCATAGCTCACGAGAATCTTGCAAAAAGCCTTGAGCACTTTTCCACGACAGAGGATGCGGGAATGATAACGAGCCAGTATGGCAGAATGCTTCTTGTTCTGGCGAAAAACACTACTTATTCGCCGAAGGAAATATGCGCTGGCCTTGCCAATATTACCGGAATCCTCAGGGATGAGAATCAGCGTGTCCAGAACTTGACAAATCAGACTGATACGTCCTCAGGCCTTTCTCTTGCTGCTGCTCTCCTTGTCGCAGAGAAGCAGAATATGACTGTGCAGGAGATTCTCGTAATCCTGAAAATAACACCAGCCAATGTGTCATGGAACATGACAGATGTCTTGTTCACTCTTGACCCGTTTGAGGATTTCATGAAGGAATCATGCAGGGATCCTGATTATGGGAGAAGCATCGGCATCAACCTGTCGTTCATTGATGACCTCAAGGCAGGCACTTTGCACAACCTCACTATTCCAGAAGATACTACGCGCATAGAGCCAGTCCTCCTTCCAGAGAACAAGCCAAGATGCTGCCTGTGGGGTGATTGCGAAGCCTGCTCTGCGCAGGGAAAGACACCGCTTCTCTTCATCCATGGCCACCTGTTCAATGAGGGAAGCGTTCCAGAGTCTTCTGCAGAGATTTTCGTCCCGTTCCAGAATGCATTGGACAACAATTTCACGAATTTTGGGGAAGTCTACCTGGCATCTCCTGATGTTTTCGATTGGCAGAGGATGACCAATCCCGTCAGCGTCCGCTCAAGCTATTATTATATCTCCTATCTTGCTGTCGGAGAGTATAGGATCAGCGCGCAGAAGGGAGAGAGCATCGAGAATTACGCGATCAGGCTAAAGGACATCATCGACACCCTGAAGAGCCGTACAGGAAGCTCAAGGGTGCATGTGGTTGCGCATTCCATGGGCGGTCTTGTCGTCAGGCAGTATGCTGACCTCTTCGGCTGGGACAGCCTGGATAAAGTCATCCTGATAGGAACGCCGAATCATGGCATAAGCAAGAATGCGAGGAAAGTGTGTGCGACGTTTGGTTCTGGAAAGGAATGCGATGAGATGCTTGCAGGAAGCATCTTTCTCTCGCGGTTGAACAGTAAATCCCTTCCTCCCGGAGCAAATGTCACGGTCATCAGAGGTGAGGGCTGCAATACTGATGGCGAGGATGGAGATGGCATTGTGTCGGGCACGAGCGCATACCTTGAGAGAGCAGATAACTATGTCATCAAGGGAGAATGCCAGAATCGGCTTGGCACAAGCCTGCACAGCGACCTCTTGAATCCTGCGCTTTATCCGGAAACACTCATGCAGGTGAAGAAATTACTTTCTGTAGATTAAAAAGAAGAAAAAGATGCCGTGTTTGGCATCACAAGTTTTACGCTTTCCCAAGGATGCGGAAGACTTTTGTGCCGCATGCTGGGCAGACGCCTTTCATGGCCTTCATGCCGTTCTTCATTCTTATTTCAGTGCCATTCTTGATTTGTACCTGTTTTTTGCATTTCATGCATCGTCCTTCTGTCATGAAAATCACCTCGCTATACACCCTTCAGGGGCTTGGTATTCTTAAACTTTTCCTTAATTTTCATAAAAAAGCGTAATTTTTAGGAGTTTTTGATACTGTAAAGTAAAGATCATAAGTATCCATCACAAACTGATTATGGCATCCTCCTTCTTGGCGGCAGACAGTCATTCTCCTCGCTCTGATCGTCGAATGCCCTTCGGCACCACAATGCGAATCTACGATTCGCATGTTACTACGCGAATATTATTCGCGTGTACACGTGAGCTTTGCTCACGTTGTGCATGTGAATTTTCAATTCACATTGCACCCCGGAGGTACTAGGGAAACCCGGTAATTTGTGTTTGGTGCCCAAACCCAAATGGACGACCATTTGTGCGTGCACGCACAAATTGCCAGCAACTCGTTGCTGAGCACCCGGTGCCGCTGCGCCAAGGAGGATGCCCGATTGCTTTTGACATAGCATAGCTTTACGTAAGAAGTTGACTTAACATATACGGCTTCATCCAGAAAATGGTGCAGTGCCCATTTGTGAGCCCTAATTAATTGGTCATCAGAGCCGACAAGGGTGCTCAGCAAATCACAAATTTGCTGGCAATTTGCCGACTTCGTCGACAAATGGACATGTCCCTTACGGGGAATGTCGGCTATTGAAGAAATCGGCGAAAGGCGAACCTGGCACTGCACGCCGTCGGGCGAATTTTTGGATGAAGCCAACATATACGAAACTTATTTAATGCGTGCGAGTTTGCAGTAGCTGATGATAACCAAAGAATGCATCATTGAAGCCTTGCAAAAGGTGCTTGATCCGGAGATTGGTGTCGATGTCTGGACACTTGGCCTGATCTATGATATCAAGATAGAGCCTGAGGTTGTGACCATTAAGATGACACTGACAACGCCCTCCTGCCCATATGGCTTTACTCTCATGCAGGAGATTGAGGCTTCAGTAAAGGGTCTTGGAGTTGAGAAAGTGACGCTGGATCTTGTCTTTGACCCGCAATGGACGCCAAGTGATGACCTGCGGGCCATGCTTGGCATATGAACCGTTATCTTCTTGGCATCTGACTTATTACCCTTTTTACTTGCATTCAAGGCTGTCTATCATATTCTTGATGATGTCAAAGCCTTCCTGCCAGAATGATTCCTGCGTGATGTCTATCCCAACGGCTTTTGTGATGTCGACTGGGCTTGCACTTCCGCCCTTTTTCAGAAGTTCTATGATCTTTTTGGCAAAGGGTGCTCCTTCTTTCTGGTACCGGGCGTATAATGAAAGAACAAGCAGGTTGCCAAAGGCATAGGCATAGCAGTAGAAGGGGGTGTGGTAGATGTGCGGGATGTAGAGCCACTCATATCGATATCGGTCATCGATGATAATATCTGGCCCGAGTTGGACTTTGAGAAGTGCAAGGTAGGCGTCGCTGATGTCATCCATTGTTTTTCCCTGCGCGATGAGATCGTGGGCTATTCTTTCAAAGACAGTGAATCCTATCTGTCTGATGATGGATGCGTAGAACTCGTCGACTTTGGTGAAGGTCAAGTTGAATGCCTGGTCCGGGTAGTCTTTCTTGAGCTGTTCTGTGAGGATCATCTCGCCGAAGATGGACGCAGTCTCTGCGAGGGGAAGGCAGGCTTCCTGGGTGAATTCTGTCTGGTGTTTCGCCAGGCTGAAGTGGACTGCATGGCCGAGCTCGTGCGCAAGGGTTTCGACGTCGCGAAGAGTTCCTGTATAGTTGAGGAGGACATAGGGTGCCAGGTCTTTGGTTATCCCGCTGCAGAATGCACCAGGGTTCTTGTTTTTTTGAAGTGTGGCATGCACGTGCTTTTGTTTGAACAGCTCTTCTGCATGTTTGCCGAATTCTGGGGAGAACTGGTTGAAGACAGAGAGGACTTGGCTGACTGCTTTTTTATAGGGGATGTTCTTCTTCTCTTCTTCAATTGGTGCGTAGATGTCGAAGCGAGTCATCTTTTTCAGACCGAGCTTTTGTTTCTTGATAGCAAAGAATCTGTGGAATTCTTTCTCGTTCTTCTGGCAGACAGACAGGAGCGTGTCAACGATTCCATCCGGGAGGTCGTTATAGATGTTTCTCACATTGATGGGAGATGCATACTTTCGTATGGTCACGTTCTCTTCGCGCCAGGTATTGACGATTGCGCGATAGACTTCTCCGATGACGTCCTTGTACTGGGAATAGGTCGTGAGAAGGGAGATGTAGGCTTCTTTTCTTGTCTGAGGGCTCTTGTCCCTGAAGTTGACCATGAGTTCGTTCTGGCTGATCTTTTTTCCCTTGAATGGGAAGCTGAGCTGGCTTGTGAGGACGTGATAGGCTGTGTTGAGTGCTGAGATGCCGGAGGTGTTGAGGATGTTTATGACATGCTCTTCTTTTTCTGAGAGCGTGTAGGGTTTGGTCTTTCTGATCTGCTCAAGATAATACTGGTATGGCCCTGATGCGTTCAGGTATTTTTTTGTGTCTTTTTCAGGGAGGTCTTTCCACCAGAAGGAGAAGAAAAGCAGCTGATTGTCGATCTTTGCAAGGAACATCTGTGCTTTTGAGAGGTGTGCTGATGCTTCTTGGTCTGATGAGTTCTCTGAAAATCGGAGATGCCAATAGCTGATGAGTCTTGCGCTTTGGCTCTTGAGGTCTTCAAATGTGTGCAAGAGCTTGAGAAATCTCGGGATGGACAGGTTGTTGAGTTCTTTTCGGCTGTGTTCAAGCTCTCTTGCGATCCTTTTGATACTTTCCTGGCTTGGTCCCGATAGGGAAGAGAGATTCCATGTGCCTGGTTTTTCTGGCAGTTGCATGGTAATTATGAAAAACCAAAGGTTTTTAAAGTTTGTTAAACGATTGTGAATCCGAGAATAAGAGAACATATTGAAACAGGTGGTTCTGATATATGATGCGATTATTGTTGGTGGAGGCCCGGCAGGAATAGCTGCTGCTGTGCGTATTGCCCAGTTGAGCGGAAAGCCAGTGATCATTGAGGAAGATTGCTTGGGAGGCGTGTGCACGAATTGGGGCTGCATCCCGACAAAGGCAATGCTGGCTTCGGCAAAGCTTGCTCACGCAGCAATGCACGCTCCCAAAGTTGGTGTGTCACTCGAAGTATCAATTGATTTCAGAAAAATCGTTCGTCATCGGGATGAGCAGATCAAGATATCACAGGAGCATAATAAGGAAATCCTTGAAAGTTATGGAGTAGAAGTCATGCAGGGAAAGGGCATACTCAAGGATAAGAATCACGTTGTGGTCGAAGGAAAGGAGATCGAAGGGGGAAATATCATCATCTGCACAGGTTCAGAATCAAAGACGATCCCAGGGCTTCCGACGAATGATCGTGTCTTGACCAGTAAGGAAATGGTTAGTATCCGAGAACTGCCGAAGCGATTGGTCATCATCGGTGGCGGTGTCATCGGTCTTGAATTTGCCAGTCTTTTTGCCTATCTCGGAAGCAAGGTCGTCGTGATCGAGGCTTGCGAGCGCTTGCTTAGCGGAGAAGATCCTGAGATCAGTGCAGAGATCAAGAACGCTCTTGAGTCTTTTGGCGTGACAATTGCCCTGTCTGCGAAAGTCACGGGGATTGATGATCGGCAGGTGAAGACCGAAGGCAAAGGATACATGTATGATAAGGTCCTTCTTGCTGTCGGGCGCTCTCCTGCCCTGGACGTTTTGGTCATAGAGAAGTTGGGAATAACTTATGATAAGATGGGCATTGTCATCAATGAGCGGATGCAGACGTCGCTGAAGAATGTCTATGCCATAGGCGATGCGACAGGACGATCAGTCCTTGCGCACGTGGGAACAAGGCAGGCAGTTGTCGCAGCGAACACGATCATGGGCATGAAGGATGAGATGCCCTCCTGCATCCCGCGTTGTGTGTATTCCATTCCTGAGATTGCTTGTGCTGGGAAGACGGAAAAGGAGGCAAAAAGCCCGAAGGTCTTTATCTATCCGTTGTCGATGAATGCGAAAGCGCAGCTCGAGGGATATCCTGAAGGTTTTATTAAAGTGATTCTGGAAAAGGATGTCATTGTGGGCTTTCAGATGATCGGCCATAACGTGACAGAACTCGTCCATGAGGCAACATTGATCGTCGAGAACAAGATGAAGGCAAGAGATATCGCAAAGACCATCCACGCCCATCCCACGATTGGCGAGAGCATCAAGCTTACAGTCCAGATGGCAATTGGAGAATGCGTGGACGTGCCGAAGGGGATGTGAATGGTATTCTCAAAATATAGTCCTGATCATAAAAGCCAATTCCTGTGTTGCTCATGGTTTTTTTAGAAGCAGTAATTATGCTGTTCAGTCCAATTCAGGACCGATGATTTGGTAATTGCCGAGACCTATATACCTATCATGCTCTTTATGCTTTCCATTCGGTGTGATTTTCTTTCTCACCATTTTTCCTAAAAGATATTGTTCTAATTGTTTTCCTATATTTTCAGGATAGTGTTGCATCACAGTATATACGATACCGTCATTCGCGACGATGAGTGTAGTTAATGTATGCACAAAGCATCTCGAATTTCCGTTGTAATTGCATTCAGTATCTGCTGATATTACTTTTCCTTCAATAGTTGTCGCTTTTGTCCCCATACACGGGAGAGAATGCAGTTTTATATAAAAATCTATTCCTAAAATGGCTTGTTTGTAATCACATTTTTAAGGCCTCATAGAGCTTCGTAAGTGAGCAGTTTAAACAGCATGACGCGTTGTGGAGGCATTTCATTCAGCAGTGAAGTGCAGTACAGATATAAACGCCACGGCCCGGATTTGAACCGGGAATCCCTTACGGGACAAGCTTGCAGGAATAATATTCCAGGCTTGCGCAATACCAGGTTATGCGACCGTGGCATGATGAATTGTCATACTTGCACTGTCGCGACCAGCGAACCGGAGGTTCGATGTGTATGCGATAGTGACTTAGTAGCGTAGAGATGTGGTTTCTTTTTAAAATTATTGGGATTTTTCGTAATTCGATAGTATGTGTTTTTCTTTATGATTGCCGCTTTCGCGGCAAATGATTCCGTGCCTTGGCACGGGTTTCATGTAAATTAACTTCCGCTGGAAACGGAAATGTAATCCAGCGCATATGCGCTGGTATAAAAAAGAAAAAACCGTTTCCCCCTTATTCTCCTCCCACAAGTATATGGATGGTAAGGTCACAAGTAATACTTCTCCCTGATTCTAGTTCTCCCTGTGAAACAGGTTGTCGACGCTTATCGCGCCGCCACCTGTGATTAACAGGCTTATCGCACCTGCGAGGTAGAGCATGTCAAGCTCGTATCCGCCGAGGAATCCTGCCTTGGCTTTGGCGAGAATGATTGCAAATACCATCACGATTCCTATTCCTATTGCAGCGTAGCGTGTCATGAATCCGGCAAGGATGAAGATGCCGCCAAGGAGTTCGACGATTGCGACAAGCGTTGCGAAGAAGCCTGCTGCTGGGACGTTGAGGCTTGTGAGGAATCCCTGGAACTTGTCAAGCCCGCCGGTGAATTTGGAAAGGCCGTGGAGAATGAATCCGATGCCGATTATTATGCGCAGGGGAATGGGTGCGTATTTCTCACTTCCCTTGAATAAGTTGCCAATCATGGATACCACCTCACGATAAGCCAGAATGCGTTTCTGGTATAAAAACCTATTGAAATATCTGTCCTGGCGTGTGATTGCCGCAATATTTAAAAATGAATATCCATCATGATACCAAAAAAAGGGTTGTGGGAGGATTTCATATGAAAAAACGCGTTCTCTTCATCATCGCCCAGGAGGGTTTTCGTGATGAGGAGCTCTTGGTGCCGAGGCAGATACTTGAGGCTGCAGGAATTGAGGTTGTTGTCGCATCCATCTCGACTGAGCCTGCTTTGGGAAAGCTTGGCGCAAAAGTCCTTCCAGACATTGCTGTGAAGGATGCTGATCTTGCTGATTATGACATGATTCTTATGGTCGGCGGGCCAGGCGCGCCTGAACTTGCCAATTATGATGAGGTGAAGGATATCTTTGTGCGTGCGCGTTCAGAGGAGAAGCCCTTTGGCGCGATATGCATTGCGCCGATGAACCTTGCCAGGTTCGGTGTCCTTGAGGACAAGCGGGCGACGGTCTTTAAGGATGATGAAGCAATTTCTGCCCTTGAAGAAGGCGGGGCAAGATATACGGGAAAGGATGTCGAGGTGGATGGTAATATCGTGACTGCTGACGGCCCTTTTTCTGCTGAGAAATTCGCAAAGGCTGTCGTGAAGCTTCTGAATAGCCGTGATTAGTGTTGCTTGATCCTCTTGATGTATGTCGGTGCATTCAAGAGGAACGGCATGAGCCCTATGGGCTCTCTCCCTTTCTTTGTCGCGATTGCATAGGCGATGCGGTAGACGTCCCAGATGAGTTCAGCGAGGAGGATGATCTTCAATGCTGTACTCAGTGTCAGGAAGGCATCGCTGAAGCTTCCTGCTTTTCCAGAGATGAAGTTGATAAGGATAACAATACTGTAATAATAGAGTGTCATGATGAATCCGAAGACTACGGAATTGATGATGGTGATACTTCTGGGTGTGTATTTTCCTTCGCTCAATGATGAGAATATCTCCTGGTCCTTTCCTGTGAGCGTGCCAATGAAGTTATACACGTAGATGAAGGTGAATATGGCTTTGAGAACCTTATGGGTGTTGATCTTATGGAGTGTCCAGTAATAGCTATGCTTGAGTGGGTCTTTTCCTGTGTACCGGTAGCCTTTCTCGACTTTGTTGAGGCCGATCTTCAGCTTGAGGAATTGCTTGGCAAACCAGCCGGTCTGGTTTATCCTCCTTTCAAGATAGGTGTGGTGGGTGTCCATAGGTATTGGTTGATGAGATCTCTCCTTGGCGTCTCGCCCATGCCCGCAATCTTTTCACGTAGGTGAACGAATTCATGCCAAGGGCTTCCAGTCCAATTGGTTCAAGTCCATTCTTTGTCTTCAATGCATAGGCAGTTCTTATGACAGACCAGGCGATCTGGAGCTTAAATTCCAGGGAAAAGTATTGTTCGCCGACAAATGTCGCGATGGTTGTGGTGAAATGATTATCTGGTATCTCTCCGATGTGATGTGCAATCGTGTAGTTCATGCCTGCGATGATGCCAGTGACGATTGTCGCATTGATTATGGTGAGCTTTTTTGGGGTCAGTCCATTCCCCTTGATTTTGCAATAGAGTTCCTGGTCATATCCAGTGAGGGTTGCTATGATGCGATAGGAGTAGAGGGTGTCAAATGTTTTCTTTCCGGCTGGAATCGTGTTGATGAGGTGTATTCCTCTGTAATAGGTTTTCTTGAGGATGTTTTTCCCGTCGTATCGCATACCGTTCCTGTCATTTTCCAGCGCGACCTGGATCTTCAGTGCCTGGCGTGCGACCCAGCCTGTCTGAGCGATCCTCTCTTCCAGGGATTCTTGGGCATGCTCTTCTATGGTATCGCTTATGTTCTTCATAGTATGCATATTTCATGAAGTCCTGCCCCATTAATAAAAGTTATTGTTGGTTTGGATTCATCGCTACGTGCGCAAAAGTTTAAAAAGAGAGCCAAAACAATACGCTGCATGCATGTCGCATTCCTCCAGGCTTTGGTAGCAGTTCTCATCATCAGCGTTTTCTCTGCATCTGGCTTCTTCATCTTCTTTATCAAGTTCAAGCGGCTCGAGCGCATCTTGATTTTGCTGATGAGCCTTTCTGCAGGCGCGCTGATCGGCGATGCGTTTTTCCACCTGCTCCCTGAAGTTTCTGGAAGTGGCCTGACTATTCGCGTGTCGCTTCTCGTACTCACTGGCTTTTGCATATCCCTCCTTTTGGAGCGGGTTATCCACTGGCATCGGTGCAGGTGCAAGACTGAGGGCCACATCCATCCCATGGGATATATGAACCTGTTCGGGGATGTGACCCATAACCTGATAGATGGTGTCATCATCGGCGCCGCGTTCATGATCAACTCCCAGGTGGGCATTGCGACAGCAATCGCTGTCCTGTTCCATGAGATCCCCCAGGAGATAGGCGACATGGGTGTTCTCTTGAAGGCAGGCTTTTCCAAAAAAAAGGCGCTCATGGTGAATTTTCTTACCGCGCTTTCTGCAATCGTCGGGCTTCTTGCGTCTTTTCTCCTCATCCAGCATATTGAAGGGATGACGATGGTCTTGATCGCGATCGCCGCAGGAAACTTCATCTACATCGCAGCGGCAGACCTCATTCCAGAACTGCATCGCGAGGCAGCGCTTTGCAAGAGGAACCATTGGGGTGATATCCTGTTCTTCTTTATCGGCATCTTTGCCATGCTTGCACTTCTCCTATTGGAGTGAATGCCCAATGCAGTTAGGCTTCTGGATGATGGGTTAAGTGCAATAATAAAGTCCAGGCCATACAGAGCAGTGGAGTATGAACCAAAGTATCGAACTATCAAGAATAAGTGATGTCTGCTTTTTCTAGCCGGATGTAGACTTCATGGGCCTTGTTTTGCGATAAGAGCCGGGCTGCATGCCCTCTTGTGGGAAGCCGTCTTGCCTGTTTTTCCAGGAGCGAGAATTCAACATCCCCTTCGATCATGTCAAGGAGTGGTCCTGAGAGGTGCATAATATGGGTATATGTGTTGTCATTGAAATGTGTTTCTTGGCGCGAAGTTGAGACTTCTGTCCTTGTCGCTGTGAGGCCTTTGGAAAAATTCATGATCGCACCATTTTCTACGGTATCGCACGAGTGGAAAAAGATATAATTGAGGAACATACTGATTGGGCAGTACTCGTTTGTTCTGGAAAGACGATGGTCAGTTCCTTCCACCCACACTTCATCATTGGTGAAATGCATGATCTTTTCAGGTTCATCTGTAGCCAGATCTCTTTTTTTGAAGACGACAGGTTCGAAACGTTCGTTAGCAAATACGAGTGTTCCTTCGAGGATGGTATCTATTCTTGGCAGGTTGACAAGTCCGAGTTTTCCAAGATAAGCGACCGGTCCTCCGAGTTTTCGGACCTGAGCTGTGTAGGTATAGCCTTTCTTATCTTTAGAAAGTTCGATCCTGCCATATCCGTGGAGGTCAAATCCCAGGAATGTGTGCGATGAGGAGAAACGGTACTCGAGAAGCACTGAACCAAGATTTTGTGCTGATTCTCTTGTAGACTCAAGGAAGTTTTCTGCAATAAGTTCGGAGTTTACGTCTTCTGCTCTAGCCTTACTCAGGATGAGGCTGCTGAAAAGTATCCATATGAATTCACGTCGCCTCATTAATAGTAGGAATGAGGAGTGTTATTTATGCGTTTCGAGTTGGATCTTGCCGTATTCCCCGTCATATCCTGGCTCGATTGCGAGCTGCCCTTTCCTGTTCTGCAGAATAAGAGAGATGATGTCGGATGAGGCTGCTTTTTTGATCTTTTCTATAGGAAGCGTGAGCAGGATGTCTAATTCCGGGGCAAGGGAAAGAAGTTTCTGCGCGATGTCCTGCACTTTTTTTGTCTTCACTCCTTGCCCGACCGAGACTGCGATGAGTTCGTGCAGGGGAAGCACGCGATGAAATAGTGCCGGATTTGGGGGAGTGTATCCGTTAGGCCTGTCTGCGAGTTCTTCCACTCGGTGCAGGACGCCAATCGTCATCTTTTTCTTGCAGACAGGGCAGGTGTCCTGCCCTTTTTTCGGAGCCATACTGATTGCGCATTTCCTGTGCCCATCGAAATGATACTTACCGTAGCAAGGGTCGACTTCGACAGTTCCTACGTATCCTTTTTTCGTGCGAAGCGCTGTAATGAGTCCTGCGTATGTGAGTGGGATGTCAAGGATGGTCGCTTCACGTCCTATTCTCCATGGATATATGCTATGGCTGTCTGAGAAAGAGACGAGCGTGAACCGGTCAAGCTGGGAGAGGCGCCAGTTCATCGGCGGATCGCTGGAAAGTCCTGTCTCAAGCGCGTAAATATGTTTTGTTTCTTTCCCAAAGCATGCTGTAATTGTGTCGAATCCGCTTTTTGAACCAAACAGCGAGAACCAGGGTGTCCAGATGTGGGCGGGTATGATCTCGATCGTATCGCTTATCGCTTTCACGTCATGGACAAAGACATCACTTGGGATCTTGAATATTGGCCTTCCGTCGTAGTCTATGCGTCCTTTGGACAGCAAGTATGCTGTGAACTGCTCAAGAATTGAAAATGAGGGGAATAGGAGGATCAAATGCACTCGTCTTCCCTTCTCGTTTTGTGTGTAGACAAGTGAGATTTCTGTCGAGAGGATGAATGGAAATCCTATCTTGGTGTAATAGATGCCATCTTTTTCCTTGACCAAGTGCTCTTTCAGATGTGCATTCCACTGTGGATGCTGGGAATCACCTGTCCCGAGAAGTCCTATTCCCTTGATCCTGGCATACTTTTCCAGATTCGGGATAAGCATATTCTTTGAGACTGCTCTTGAGTATTTTCCGTGGATGTGCAGGTCGGCAAAGATTGGCATGCGATCAGGGTATTGTTGTGGCTTTTAATGTTTTTAGCTTATTGCTTTATCATGGTCTTTTCTTGTATATCTTTCTTGCGGTACATTGTCCAATGAACATGAAGGGGAATTATTCCGGGAACAACGGAATCTATTCGAAAATCTCAATAGGAATAACACCCAACTTCATTGGAAAAAGTCCCTTTTTCCACTGGACAAAGAACCTTCGGACTTCGTGTAAAGGGTGTTAGTCGAAATTTTTTTGCGGGAA
>JBDRSD010000042.1:0-23034 GCA_043825215.1 Nanobdellota archaeon | reverse complement strand
GCTGACAGAGCTCAGAAACCCGCTCACAGCAATAGACGTCCAGCCTTGAAGGCCTTCGGCACGGTTGGCTGTCAGCTGCGGTCTGATCCCTGTCGTATCCAGGCTGCGCTACAGGCTCGCGATAGGAACACAAACCAGGGAGTATTTATAAATGTTTAGCGCAATAAAACTGCATCCACAGCACGAACATTTTATTAATAATACAACGCCACCAGAATAGCATGCAAGGCACAATCAAACAGAACATATCAGACTTTATCGTCAGAGAACTCCTTCCAGACGGATTCATCCAAGACACGGGCACATATAGAGTTCTCAGCCTCACCAAGGAAGGAATAAACACTGAAGATGCCCTCCAGAAACTGGCACGACAACTCGGAACCCCAAGAAAAGCCATTGGATATTGCGGAAACAAAGACAAGCATGCCAGAACCACTCAATACCTCACCATACGCTGCGACCAGCTCAACCTGAAAAAGCTTGCAAGTGCAGATATCATGAACTGTCTCATTGCTGCAGTCGGATATAGCGATGCCGCGCTCACTCTTGGTCAAAACCTCGGGAATGCATTCACAATAACTGTCAGAAACCTTCCAGAAAACGCATCACCAAAGACAACTGGCAGCATCCCCAACTACTTTGACGAACAACGCTTCTCAAAAACCAATGTTGATGTCGGAAGAGCAATCATCCATCGAGAATTCAATGAAGCCTGCAAACTCGCCTTCCCAGATCAACCAATACAGAATTCTATTGCCCGCCTCAGGACACTTCCCATGCAAGATCTACTCCTCTACATACATGCATACCAGGGATTTCTCTGGAACGAGACAGTCTATCGATATCTGAAAAACAAGAAAGGACATGATGTCGCATATTCCAAAGGCCTCCTTCGCTTTCCAAAGGAACCAATTCCTGACGAGAACATCCCGTTGATTGGCTTCATGCACGAGCCAAGTGATATCAAGAAGAAGAAAGTGCGCGAGATCAGCACAACACTCATGGACGAAGAAAATATCACAACCCGCTCATTCATCATACGAGAGATTCCATATCTTACCTCAGAAGGAGGAGAACGAACACTTCTCATCAAACTGCAAGACTTTCACATGCAGACAGCTGAAGACGATGAATTATTTCCTGGACGAAAAAAAATTCAACTCACATTCTCACTTCCCTCAGGAAGCTATGCGACAATGGTTATCAAAGCACTGTTTACGGAATAACTATTCTAAAATAGTAATATTTATTAAGATGGGGAAACTCGTGAGGAGTATGGGTGGAAAATTTGTCTGCACGTATTGAAATTTCAACCATTCACACAGATACACGAGCACAAGTAAGAAAAAGGAAAATAGAGGGACGAGGATTCGTAATCGAGGACATCTTTCTCGTTGATGCATACACCCTTGATACAGAACTTCCAGAACAAAAAATCACACTTATCTCTCAGATGCTCACCAATCCTGTCACACAACAGGCAACAATACACCAATCAATCACACCGCCCTGTTTTGATTGGGCAATCGAGATAGGATATCTGCCAGGAGTTACCGATAATGTTTCTCATACAGTAAAAGAAGGAATTGAAGACCTCCTCAGAACCCTATTTGACAGAGGAGTGTACACCTCACAAGTCACATTCTTAACAGGAAACTTCACTCGAGATGACGTAAACCAGATCGCAAAGAGTCTGGCAAACCCACTCATCCAACGCATCCAGATATTCAATCACGAAGAATACATGAGCCAAACCAAAGAACGACCTCTTCCGCGAGTGAGGCTAGAGAGCACGCCAAGAGTTGACATCGTCGATATTCTCTCAGCCGACGATGAAACACTTGCGAACATCGGAAAATTGGGAATCGCCAATCCTGACGGATCACGACACGGGCCACTCGCCCTCGACCTGACCTATATGACTGCAATACAAGAATATTTCAGGAAGAAAAACAGAAACCCTACAGATATTGAACTTGAATCGATCGCGCAAACCTGGTCTGAGCATTGCAAACACACCATCTTCGCAGACCCGATCGATGAAATCGAAGACGGATTATTCAGAACATACATCAAAGCCGCAACAAACGAGATCAGACTACAAAAAGGTGAAAAAGACTTCTGCGTTTCAGTCTTTACTGACAACTCCGGCGCGATCATCTTCGATGACAGGTATCTTGTCACAGACAAGGCAGAAACACACAACAGCCCGTCTGCCCTCGATCCCTTCGGCGGCGCAATCACGGGAATCGTCGGTGTCAACAGGGATACCATCGGATTCGGACTCGGAGCAAAACCCGTCATCAACACCTATGGCTTCTGCTTTGCGCCTCCAGATGATGAAAGCCCAATCTATAAAGGAGAGAACTTCACCCAGAAAATGCTTTCTCCACGACAGATCATGGACGGTGTCATAGAAGGGGTCAACGTTGGTGGCAACTGCTCAGGAATTCCTACACCACAGGGCTTTGTCTACTTTGATGAGCGATACAAAGGAAAACCTCTTGTCTTTGTCGGAACCGTCGGCTTAATCCCAAGAGAGAGCGCAGGAAGAAAAAGCCATGAGAAACAAGCCATGCCTGGAGATTACATAGTCATGATCGGAGGAAGGGTAGGAAAGGACGGTATCCACGGAGCCACCTTCTCATCAGAGGCAATGGACGCAGGAAGCCCAGCAACAGCCGTCCAGATCGGCGACCCTATCACACAAAAGAAAAAAAGTGATGTACTGATTAAAGAAGCAAGGGATCAAAGTCTCTATACCAGCCTCACAGACAATGGAGCAGGAGGCCTCTCCTGTTCAGTTGCAGAGATGGCAAAAGAATCAGGCGGATGCCACGTCATACTTGACAAGGTTCCGCTCAAGTATCCCGGTCTTGAGCCCTGGGAGATATGGATATCAGAATCACAAGAACGGATGACTGCCTCAGTTCCAAAAGAGCACTGGGATGCTTTTTCAGCACTTATGGAACGTAGAGGAGTCGAGGCGACGATCATCGGAGAATTCACCAACACCGGAACGTGCATCGTCGAATACGATACAAAAACAGTCATGGACATTGACATGGATTTCCTGCACGACGGCCTGCCAAGCCGGCCGCTCCAAACAACGTACACGAGAAGAATTCACGAGGAGCCCGCCACTCCAATACCTTCAGACCTGACAAGCACATTGCACAGTATGCTTGCCCGGAAAAATATTGCGAGTTTTTCGTTTATTTCTCAGCAATATGATCATGAAGTTCAAGGAGGATCAGTCATAAAGCCTCTGCAAGGAAGAGGGCAGGTAAATGGGGATGCAACAGTGACAAGACCTCTCCTTGACTCGATGCGCGCAATTGTCAAATCCCAAGGAATCAACCCGAGCTATAGCGACATTGACACGTATGACATGGCAGCATGCGCTATCGATACTGCCATCAGAAATGCCATTTGCGCTGGCGCAAACCTTGATCATCTCGCACTCATGGACAATTTCTGCTGGTGCAGCTCAAACGAACCCGAACGCCTCGGCGAACTCAAAGCCGCAGCAAGAGCATGCTATGATCATGCCGTCGCATATGGAACACCATTCATTTCTGGAAAGGACAGCATGTTCAACGACTTCAAGGGATATGACGAACACGGACAACCGATCAAGATATCAGTACCACCGACATTATTGATATCCGCAATCAGCGTCATGGAAGACGCAAGGAGCGCAGTTTCCCTCGATGCAAAAATAGCAGGGGATCTCATCTACCTCATCGGCGATACCTATGATGAACTCGGCGGTTCAGAATATTTTGCCATGATAGGTGAACAACAACGGGGTGAACACTACATAGGAAATACTGCTCCAAAAGTCGATCCTGAAAAGAATAAACTTGTTTATGCTAAAGTAGCCCAAGCCATACAACAAGGAATCATTGCATCAGCAAAAAGTGTCCACCTCGGAGGACTAGGCGTCGCTCTTGCAAAAACCGCCATGGCCGGAAAACTCGGCATGGACGTATCACTCGATCACATCAGCACTCAGACACGCAGGGATGACTTCACCCTCTTCTCAGAAAGCCAGGGAAGGATCATTGTGACAATCGACCCTGCCATAAAGGAAGAGTTTGAGCGCATCATGCGAAAGACTCCATACTATCATATCGGAAGCATCAGGAACGAACCCACTATTGCGGTACGCGGGCGAAATGATGAAGAGATTATCCATACCACAGTCGACTCGCTATTAGACGCATATAGAAAAACATTCCAAGACTATTGAACAACATATCAAGACAATTAAACAATGGCAAAACCACACATCCTCGTACTGACTGGATATGGCATCAATTGCGACGAAGAGACAGCATACGCATTTGAACAAGCAGGAGGGATTGCAGAGATCGTGCACATCAACGACCTCATCGACAGCCACAAGCATCTGCAGGATTACAATATCCTTGCGTTTCCAGGAGGATTCTCCTACGGAGATGACACTGGTTCTGGCAATGCCTTTGCGAACCGCATCAGAAACCACCTGTGGGACGAGATGCAAGCATTCGTTGCAGGAGACAGGCTGAGTATAGGCATCTGCAATGGATTCCAGATCATGGCCAACCTTGGGCTGCTGCCAGGACTCGATGGAATGTATGGAGAACGGACAGTCGCACTCACGCATAATGATTCAGCAAGATACCTTGATCGCTGGGTTGACCTCAGGATGGAGGGACACAGTCCCTGGACAAGAGGTATCGACGAGATTAGCATGCCCATAGCACACGGCGAAGGCAGATTCTTTACAGATGAAAAAACCTTAACCAGGCTTCGTGAAGAAAACCTTATCGCTGCACGATATATCTCTGGAGAGGTCTGCAAAGAATACGGATGTGCTGCTAATCCTAATGGATCAATAGAAAACATCGCCGGAATCACAGACCCGTCTGGAAGGCTCTTCGGGATGATGCCCCATCCTGAACGGGCAATTGCATTCACTCACCTGCCGCATTGGACGCGCCTCAAGGAAGTGTATAAACGAGCAGGCAAGGAAATTCCCGAAGAAGGGCATGGTTTACAGATTTTCCAGAATGGTGTTGCCTATTTTCAATAAATGACTTTCAGAAAGAATTCAAGGAACTTAAAACTTCGCCTTCAGGACAACCTTGACGTCATTGAACACTTCTGGAATGGATTGGCTCCCGTTGACCCGGCGCAAGATGCCCTTCTCGTCCAATGCTGCAAGGATCGGCTCTGTCTGGGAATGATAGATCTCAAGCCTTCTTGTCACTGCTTCTGGCTCATCATCCGACCTCTGGATAAGTGTGCCCTGGCACACATCACAGATGCCTGTCTTTTCGGGCTTTAAGAAATTGATATGATAGCCCTTGCCGCAGGACTGGCAGACCCGCCTTCCGGATATCCTCTGGATCGCCTCATCATCAGAGATCTCGATATCAAGCGCGATGTCAATTACAACAGCCCGAAGAAGGAAGTTCAGCTGCTCAAGCGTACGCGGATAGCCATCCAATATGAATCCGTTCTTGCAGTCAGGGCTTGCAAGGCGATCCTCAACCATGCGATTGGTGATTGCGTCAGGGACGAGGTTCCCCTGTTCGATATACTTCTTTGCTTCCACGCCTAGGGGTGTGTTTTGGCTCATGTTCTTCCTGAAGATATCCCCTGTGGAGATATGAGGAATGCTGAACGCCTTTGCGATGCGTTCTGCCTGCGTTCCCTTTCCAGAACCTTGCGATCCCATGACGATCAGATTCATGTCATTCACCCTTTCCCCTGTAATTTATAAACTTTTTCACCCGAAATATCCAGAATCAAGCTTGTCGTTGAGCTCAAGCGTCCAGCTCCTCTTCATCTGAGACACGATCTTTCCAAGATCACGCTTTATGCCTGCCCAATCTGAAAAGAAATCCACAAGATACTTTGCACAGGACTTCTCTTCGTACTGCAGGTCAAGTTCAATTGCCAGGCGATGATAATACAAAAGCTTCTTGAACAGCCGGAAGATCTCCTTCTTTTCCTCAGAAGAGAAGATGTTGCACTCATACATCGAAGCAAGATTCGACTCAGGATGCATGAGATCCTCAAGAAGCTTTGTGTAGAGTTCCATCTTCTCCAGTATCTTCTTCATCACGCTTCTCAAGAGAAAGCTTTTTTGCTCGATCGTGGAAATCTCAAAATCTGCATCCAGGAGCGCATACTCAGGAAGCCCGTACTTCTCCTTGAGTCTCTTATATTGTTCGTCCATCCCAGGCAAAGAGCCCCGCCCTGTTTAAAAAACTTGGGTTTGGCATATATTTTCCTGAGGAAAAGGGGACGGCACAATACAGCACCACTAAGAAATACATTTAACATACAATTCAACTACATTTAAATATCATCTGCAATATATTTTTGGAAAATATTCCTTCCGGCATACATTTGAAATACGAAAGATTTATAAATAACATACATCAAGAATAAGCTGTCGGGCTCATATCGGCTAAATAACATGAGAGACAGAGTAGTTATCAACGTACGACTGACACGAGAACTCGCAGAAAACCTTGATCTCCTCATCAAGAAAAAGATATTCTCCTCACGAGCCGAAGCCATACGCGAATTCTGCAGGGAATATATCATTGAAAACAAAGGGCTCGCGAACCAGAAAAAATCCCGGGAGGCGAACCTATGAGGGATGTAATCGTCTCCGTGCGCATGCCAAAATCCATGGCAATAGAACTCAAATCCCTTGCAAAAGCCAACCATTTTCTCGACGTGTCAGAAGAGATACGGACCATCATCCGAGAAAAGACCAAATCCTATAACCAACCCTATTCCTTTGAAGTCAAGAAGATCATCAGCGATATCAGGGATGAGATCAGCCAGAATGACCGGCAAGAGAAGAAAAAACTCATCGTTCAGAACCTGAAAAAACTCCTGGAGGACCTCGACCATGAGTAAGCAAACAACCTCATGGGCGAGCGCACTCATCCTGTCACTCATCATCACAGTCCTCTGCAGCCAGCACACGCTCGCATACGACACCCTCATCGAGACAACAACCCAGGCACTGCCCTTCCAAACAACGATCAGCTTCGACATCCAGGGAACAATCAACGAGACCATCACAATCACCTACGACAACTGGCTCTCAGGACCTGGCACGATAACCTTTGCAGACCCCCTCTTCCAGCTCGAAGTCATAGTTCTCATACCTACCGGGACAAGCCCAGGAAACTACTCACGCACCCTCTTCCTCGACAGGAACGGCACCATTGAAGAAAAGACAATTGCAATCATCATCAGAAACACTGACAATGACAACGACGGCTACAGCCCCCCTCAGGACTGCAATGACTCAGACCCGAACATCAACCCAGGAAAGAACGAGACCTATTACAATGGAAAAGACGACGACTGCAACCCGCTCACAGAAGACAACTTCCAGTTCAGCGTCCAAATCTCAAACCATGAAGCCAACATAGGTGTGCCCATAGACCTCTCCATCATCGCTATCAACGGATCCACAGTGAGAATCGAGATCTGCGAGCAGGGACAGGGATTTGTCCCCTGCTATTCCCCAATCACCCTCCCCAACACCATCTACCCCACGACAATACGGCTTCCCTACACCAACTCCTCAGGAGCATACATCCTCACAGCAAGCATGACCTACCAAGGCACTGTCAAATACTACGAAACCGCCTATGTCATCCAAAACAGCCTCAGCGCGACAATAGAAGGAGACCTGCAGAAAGATACCAACGAGATGTTCACCATCAGGATCACTCCCGGCGGAGGAATCACACCCTACACCTACCTGTGGAAGATCCCTGAAAAACCAGACTATGCAGGAAGCGAGCTCAATGTCAGCTATGCGACATCAGGAGAGCGCGTACTCAACATCACCATCACCGACAAGGCAGGAAACCAGCTGAACACCACAATGACCCTCACGGTCAAGAAAACATATCCCGTCATCATCACCGTGACAGACAACAACACAGGATCCCGCGTGCCAGATGCAACAATCACTGTAAAGGACAAGGAAGTGAAAACAGACACGAACGGACAAGCAAGACTGACCATCAGCCAAGGCACCCACACCTTCTCTGTACTCAAAGAAGGCTATGACCTTGAAAACGTACGATACACAATCGACAGGGAAACCAATTTCACCATCAGCCTCGCAAAAAAAGACACCATACCGCCAGGAATAACACTCATCACGCCTGCAAACAATTCCATCACCAATGACGGAACATTCACCTATGCTGTCACAGACGAATCCCTGACATCGTGCGAGATATTCGTCGGGCTAGCCAACGAATCCCTGCTCGCCCTCAAGAACAAGACAGCAAACCTCCCAGCAGGCACCTATGCTGCAACAGTCTCCCTCCATGACGGCATGTATAAGTGGCGAGTGCACTGCGAAGACAATAAGCAGAACAAGGCAAAGAGCAGCCTCTCTTTCTTCGAGATGAAGACCGGCGCACTACCAGAACCTGCTGCTGTGATTGAACAACAGGCAGACAAGGGACAGATAAACCTCATCGACGAACTCTATAATGCCCTCGACAGGATGAAGACGTTCAGCTTCCAGGAACAGGAAGCAGCAGAGCTGCTCGATTATGAACAGAAAATAAATGACGCACTCAAACTGATCGAGCGCGCAAACCGCGACATCAACGACCTCAAGTACAGGGTAGACCTCAGCGACAGGGAAAAAGAGGAAAAGAGCAAGGACATCGCCCAGAAAATCGAGGACATCTATTCAAATACGCCAATCAACCTCAAGGTCAACAAGGACAAGGTATTTCTCAAGTATCCTTCAGAAGATGAGATGGTATCATTCATGGACACCTATTACAAGACCTATTCAAAAGCATTCCGCTCCCTCATCATAGACTACCAGAAGAAGGCATCAGCCCAGACACGGGCCATGCAGATCACCCTGGAATTCATTGACGGATCAACAAAAGAGATAACACTTATAGCAAAAGAACTCACCATAGCAAACCAGAGCAGAGAAGACATCTTAATCGAGATCATCCCTACCGGGATAGCAAACCCACAGGAGATCACATTCTCCCAAAACACCGTCAGGACCCAGGAGGGCATCTACCAGGTCGAAGAGCCAGACCAGCAGCTCATCTATCAGATAGAAAAGATCATCCCGCTCGAGAAGACGGAAAACCTCATCACCATCATCATCAATAAGAAGTTCGTCCCTGACATGACCATACCGACAGGCTACGCCACAATCTCGCTTGGAGAGACACTCACCCTGCGCAACCTGCTTGTCATCCTCGCACTCATCCTCTGCCTCGCATTCATCCTCCACCAGACCGATGGGGCAGCAGGCCTCAAGGCAGCAATATCGCGGGGGAACAAGCAACTGAACTATGCCAGGGTCATCATCACTGACGCAAGGGACCAGGCAGATGCCGGAAACCTGCATGATGCCAGGCAACTCTTCTCAGACCTGAAGAACATCTATGCAGAGCTTCGGGAAAAGGAACAATACAACCTTTCCGCAGAGATCAATAACCTTGCATCCTTCCTCGACAAGCAGGAACTCCTCTCCCGCATCAGAAGATGCAGGGACTGCCTGGAATCAAAAGAGACAGGCCTTGCCATATCCGAATACCAGAACATGCAAGCTCTCTTCAATATCCTCCCAGAAGAGGATCGGGAATCAGTCTATCCTGAAGTCATCTCCCTCCATAACACCCTCCAGCAATGCCTCAACAATGAACAAACCGCATGAACTGCACCAGAAGGACAGGGAACGCATACTCTACTACCTTGCAGTCTCCATCATGATCGTCCTTGCACTCGATGGAATGATACAGGTCGGCCGATTCACCGGATTTGCCTCCCTGCAAAGCGAGGCAGGATCAATCACAGAACTGGACATACAATACCGGCCCTCCGTCACCGTCTGGGCAGGGCTCTACGGCATTGCCGTGCGTTACACTGGCTTCACATTCAACCAGACAGAATCATTGTCCGGAGGGGAGATGGCAGAGAGAAACCTGCTCTTCGACTGCCTACCAAGCAACTATGTCAATGAAGTCTTCGCATCCCACGCAGACCCAAACAATATCGAATGGTCAAGCCTTGCGCCTGCAGACATCTCGGATATCGACGCGTACATGGGAGTCACTGCAGATAACTTCCAGTCAGCGACAAACACGTTCACGAACACCATCTGGGCACTTATCGGCACAAGGAACGTGACAGACATCCCTGCGACCTACACCTATGTATATGACAAGCAGAAGAACCTCACCACATTTGACATCGGCGCACTCGTCGACCAGAACGGCAATATGGTGTTTGTCGCGCACATCACCCAGAATTTCAGCTATGGATTTAACAACAAGATCTACAATTTCCAGATGATACTGCCCATAAGGAACGGAACAGACCAGGAATACTATTTCAGCGCAGACCCGAATAACAGGTGCCCAGAGGGCATCGGAGAACTTCCCATCACCGGATTTGTCACAGGCATCGTCACAGACGAGAACGGGAACACGATAGAAAACGCTATCGTTGAGGTCGCAGGAACCGTTGACTTGACAAACGCCCAAGGAAACTACAGCATAGAGCCAGCGTCAGGAGAGCACAACATCTACGCTGTGAAAACAGGATACAAGGTCTATGTCTCAAACCTCACTGTCCCTGAAAACGCGACCGTCATCCACAACATCATCATGGAACTCCTCCCGGTCGACCAGGAAGAGCACCTCTACGACTTCCCGGAATCCCAGACAGCAGCGCCTGATGACCTCACCGGACGATACAACATCAGACCCATCCTCGAAGAGCCAAAAAGGATCGAGGGCACAGACTACATCATCTCGCTCTCTGAGATCAAAAGGAAGCTTCGCGTCGGAAACTACCTCCAGGAGCAGGTGTTCATCATAAGCTACAAGAAATCCACTGCCTCTGTCTATTTTGAGGTGGAAGGCGATGTGGCATCGCTCATCAAACTGGACAAGGAAAACCTCTTCATCAACCCCAACAGCAAGGAAGAAATCACCCTAACCATCTTCGGAAAAGGAGATCCTGGAATCTATAACGGAACCCTCAAGATCACAGGAGACCTGAACGCGACAATCCCTATCGAGATCGAGCTTCTGAGCAAGGACCAGCTCCCGGTGGAAGCCCTCATGATCGAGCTTGACACGCCAAAGAAGAGCGTCAAGGCAGGCGACACGTTCAAGTTCACGACAGACCTCAGGAACATGCTCACTGACCAGGAATATCCAGTGGAACTCTTCTACACCATACAAAGCTCAGACGGCAACACGACCATTTGGACCTACTCGACAAACATCTTCCTGCGCACAGGCGTATCCCTCGTCAAGGAAATCAGGATACCCAAGACCGCAAAGGACGGGGACTACATCATCTCAGTCACGGCAAACTACCTCGGCCTCTCCTCATCCACGAGCACGATTTTTGCCATCGTCGTCCCATTCTGGAAGGTCATGCTCTTCGGGCGCATCCCCCTCTGGTGGATTTTCGCGTTCATCGCCTTCATTCTGGGTGTCGCCATCGCATACATCTTCATACGGAGGAATATCGAATCGAAAAAGAAATTCCACCTCAAGGTGGACTACAACGAACTGCCGAAACCAGGGCCGAGAAGCATCTTTGTCGGAAAGATCGCGGAGACAGACCATAAGACGTACATGAACATAGAGAACTTTAAGACCCACACAATCGTCGCCGGATCGACAGGCGGAGGAAAATCCTTCTCAGCACAGGGCATCATCGAGGAGATGCTCCTAAAAGACGTCGCCATACTCTGCTTTGATCCCACAGCGCAATGGACAGGCATGCTTCGCAAGCAGAACTCAAAGTTCCTCCTCGACCTCTACGCTGACTTTGGCATGAAAAAGGAAGAGGCTCGCGCATTCAACGGCAACATCAAGCAGGTCATGGACAAGCGCGAGATCATAGACATCAAGAAATACATGAAACCAGGAGAGATCATGGTCTTCGCCTGCCATAAGCTTGACCCGAAAGACATGGACACGTTTGTCGCAAACGTCATCAGGGAAGTGTTCCACGCGAACTTTGACGAGTCACCACGGCTCCGCCTGATGCTCGTCTTCGACGAGGTGCACAGGCTGCTTCCCAAATTCGGCGGGTCTGGCGACGGATTCCTGCAGATAGAGCGAGGCTGCAGGGAATTCAGGAAGTGGGGCATAGGCATCCTTCTTATCTCACAGTTCCTCGCAGACTTCATGGGACAGATCAAGGCAAACATCAACACCGAGATCCAGATGAGGACAAGAGACGAAGGAGACCTGGAAAGGATCCGCGTCAAGTACGGAGAAGAGGTATTGCGATCGCTCGTCAAGGCAACAGTCGGCGCAGGAATGGTGGAAAACCCAGCATACAACCGCGGGCAGCCCTATTTCGTGCAGTTTCGGCCACTCCTGCACTCAGTCGAGCGCCTGAGCGACGAAGAGGTCGAGAAATACACCAAATTCAACAACGAAGTCGACAACCTCCTCTACTCACTCGAACAGCTCGAAAAGGAGGGAGTGGACGTCTTCGACCTCAAGCTCGAGCTCAAGCTTGCCCAGGACAAGATAAAGACAGGCAACTTCAACATGGTGGAAATCTACCTGGAAGGCCTGCGCCCGCGCATCAGCAAGTACTGGGAAAAACTCGGAAAACAGCCCAAGAAATACGAGATCAAGATGGCAAGCGAGGACTCGCTCAAAGAAGCCATGGCACTCGCAAAAAAATCCAGGGAGGACTATCTCAAGACACAGGCAAAACCTACAGAGGCGACAGGAGGCAAAGAAAAGCCCAAAGACCCTGCAGCGCTCTTCAAGACAGATGTGCCTCCAGAAAAGATACTCAACCTGGCAAATGGCATGATCGTCATCAATCTCAACAGCCTCTTCGACGAGCTCTCTGCCATGAAAAAAGATGACTTTGAAAAAGATGTCAACTATGACCAGAACAAGATCGCCGCATGGGTGATGGATGCTGTCGGCGATGCGGAACTTGCAAGCCATATCGAGAACATCCTCGACAAGAAAGAGATGGTGGGAATCATCGAAATGCGAAAGAAAGGAGGGACACTCCCACCCATAAAGCCAAAGCCACCAAAGCCAGTTGAAGAGAAAAAAGAAGAGGGTGTAAAAAAAGAGGGAGATAATGCCAAAGCTCCGATAGCAACAGCTTCTGGAACTCTCCCAGGAACCACTGAAAAGGCTGATGAACAGAAGATAGGAGAGGCAGCAGGAAAACCAGAGGAGAAACAGCCCGAGTCAAAAACAGGCGAAAAACTCGCTCCATTCAAGCTGAAGAACGGAAAAGAGATATCATCAATAGACGACCTCGTCTCTACAGTCAAATCCATGAGCGAAGAAGAATTCAAGGAATATGTCAACGAATCAAAGAACGAATTCTATTCCTGGGCAAAGGATATCGCAAAGGATGATGCCCTCGCGACAAAAATCCACGACATCCACTCAAGAAACGACCTTCTGGAGGCGCTCGCATGAGCGAGGACACATTCGCAAAGGACGTGACAGCACTCTATGCAAAGCTTGAAGAATTGCGGATAAAGATAAGCGAACTCAGAAAGATCGGCAAAGACCCCCTGCTTGCAGATCTCATCCTCAGAAACCTCAGGGCAAAGATCCATTATGCAGAAATCACCAGGGACAAGCAAGACATCGAAAGAATCAAAAATGCGATAAACGAAGCAGAACAGGAGATAAAAGAAGCAGAAGAATTGAAAGAAAAAACACTTAAAGACGAAATCAATGAGCTGATAAAAAGAGGTGAATGATGGGACTATTCGGAAAAAAGAAGGAATCTCTCACCCCTGAGCAGATTGCCCAGAAGATGAGCGAAGAAAAAGCCGCCCAGGCAGATTCAGGAGAGAAGAAAGCAGACTTCTCCACAGGAAACCCGAAGATTGACATCACACTCACCAAGATCACAGCACAGATTGAAGGCCTCTCCGAGAACAGGAAGATCGTCTCAGACAGGTTCAGTCGCATCGGCGAGCAGATCGGGGAATTGCGTGGCATGATCGTCGACACCAACAAGACCATCTCAACGATAGAAGTGTCATCGACAAAGGCAGTCGACCTCGTCGAGAGCGTACAGCCAGAGAAACTCATGGTGGAGATGCGCAAGACAGACGGGAAGATCGAAGCGCTCAAGGCGAACATCGAGGCCAACGAATCGCTCATGAGAGATCTCATGGGCGAGATAAAGAAGATGCGCACCCAGATGAGCTTCTACAAAGGAGTCGAACAGGTGATCAAACTCAATGAAGAGATAAAAAAAGAGATCGCCGAAGGAAAGAAGGTGCAGGCAGTCATCGAGAGGCATTCTGATAAAGTGGAGACGATTTTCCTCGAGATAAGCAAGAAATTCGCAGAATTCGACAAGTTCGCAAGCGTGATCAAGGACATGCAGGCCACATTCAAGGTTTTCCAGACCGATTTCGACAAGATCAAGATCCAGATCGACCTCAAAGAGGGAAAGAAGGAGTTCGCAAACCTCCTCGCCAAATTCAATGACTTTGAAAAGCACATCGGCAACCTCATCAAGATTCTCGATGAGAAGACCAGGATCCAAAAAAAAGAGCTTGATGACAAATTCAAGAGGATTGTCGTGCAGCTTGAGAAAAAAGCAAACACCAAACTCGATCTCGAAAGCGTCCCTGAAAAAAGATCAATACTGCAAAAAATGGGCATAATGGACAAAAAGCCAGAAAAACAAGAAGGAGAGCAAGATAAAAAAGAGCAAGCAGAAAAAACAGATACTGAGAAAAAACAAGAAGAAAAACAAAAGACATGAACAAGACCGTTCACAACTAGCCCCATGCATAAAGACTTCGGATACCGAGACCTGATACTCCTCTCTGTCATTTTCATCTTTGTGAGTGTCGTCTTCCTCTTCCTGAACTTCCCACAGGAAACCCCTTCGCCAGAAATAGAGACGCCACGAGACTACTCTCCAGACATCATCATCCAGAACCAGATGCTTCGAAAAGACCTTGAATATGCAAACTACACAAACGATCTCCTGCGAAAGAACCTGACCACCCTCTCCAATATCATAGACCAGCAGAACCTTATCATCAGGAGGATGCACGAGAGGATTAATACCATATACGAGCTCGGGACAGAGAAGAAATCCCCGTCTGACAGGATACCTGCAGAGAAAATACAGATAGAAGGAAACAAGGTCATCATCCAAGTAGAGCAGCCAATGAAAGGCAGTATCACAAACAGCACGTCAGAATTGCCGCTCCTGAATGAATACTCAAGTACCATCGAGATCACTCCAGCAAGTGAGGCAGACATCCATATCGGCGACATCATCGTCTATCACTCACTCGAATTCTCGCTTCCCATCATGCACAGGGTGGTAAGCCAAGGATACGACATAGACGGCTGGTTCATCATCACCCAAGGAGACAACAACTTCTCTCCAGATGATGAAAAGGTGCGCTTTTTCCAGGTCAGAAGCATCGTTGTCGGCATCATCTACTAAAACAGGGATCTGAACGCAGCAGACTTCTGACGGCGCTGATAATTTTCAAGACTCATCCCGCCACAGATATCCTCCGTCAGAGCACACATACAAAAACAACAAAATATTTAAGAGAAGAACCATAACAGAAACACATGAACAAGAAAATCTACATCTGGGGAGCATTCCTCCTCCTGTTTCTTATCACCATGAACATAGCATTCTTCGCAAAGTTCAAGAACGACAAGTATGAAAGCCCGACAGCAAGCGTCATCGCAGACCCCATCATCTATCCTGCAGGAGAGATCGTGATAGAAAAGGATGATCTTAAGAAATGCTGCACTTTTGAAACAGATGGAACACCACAGTCCTGCTATGTCCTCGAGAGGTATTCCTGCGACCATTGCGCAGAATTCTGCACTATACAATAATGCTATACGATAATTCTCGCGCCGAGCGGCAGAAGAAGCTCATTTATCTCAGCCATCAGACCTGCCTCATCATACTGATGGACCTTCTGGCGAAATGAATCCACCTTTCTCTTCGCCTCCTCCTCCTGCGAAGACATGAATGACAAGTACCCCTCCTGCTCCTGCAGGCCCAAGAGGCTTGCGTTCTGCCGAAGGGCATGCTCCATCTCCGAGAGGACATCTGATTCTGACCGAAGACTGTTCGCGTTCGCCTCCAGCCAGCAACGTTCAATCCTTGCCATCGCTTTTTTGGCCTTCTGCTCCTTCTTTCCAAGATTCATGCCAGGCAACAGTTTCATCCCTTCTTCTAAAAAGGAAAGAATGGCAAAGTTTACATCATCCAGCAAGGCAGCAGGGGCATCATTGAGATAGGTATCAAGAAGCCCCTCAGCCATATCCCTTCTGAGCCTTTTTAACACCCGCTCAACCTCTGCAAAGGCAAGATTGATCTCCCTACGGATAGCCTTGACCTTCTTCTCCTGCTCTGCACGGGATCTCTCAAGCACAAGATACGCGCCATATCGCTCTCCCTTCTTGATCTTCTCAATCGCATCGAACACCTTCTTCTTTTTTGCCCTGATAATATCCAGGTCTGATGCGAAGTTGCCGAGCCGTGCCTCCTTGGCCTGTTTTGCCTGCCGTGATTCCTCAAGGAACTCAAGCTTCTTCTTGATATGGGCAATGTTTCTGATATGCTTCTTTTCCACCCTCCTGTCAAGCCGTGAAGACGATTCCTCAAGTTCCTTGAGCGGACGAAGAACTAAAGAAAGCTCTTCTCCTAAAAGCTCGTTTATGACAAGGTAATTCTTCTGCGTGGCCTTTGTAAATGTGGTCATCTCTTTCCCAAGAGACTGATGGAAGACGGAAAATGAGAGGAGATCCTCTGGAGGGCGTATCCTTTGGAGGAGGTGGCCCATCTCCTGAAGAAAGTGCTTCTTGTTCCCATGCAGAAGATGCAAAGCCCGTGGAGGATAATTCCTGTCTTTGGGACTTGCCGAAGAGAGCTTTTCCAGCGCATCTTTTGCCTGGCCTTTTTTCTCTTCAAAAAATTCAACAAAAGACATGAACTCTTCCTGCAGGGCTGTCTTTGCAATATATTCTGCAAAGAACCTGTCAATATCAGCCATAGCGATCTCTGCCACGGTCTTTTTCCTGAAAAAATCAAATATCATCGCATACCCCCTATCCAATGCTCATACTTGGCATTCGCCCGCGCGTCCAGGACGATTATCGCCGGGATCTCATACGGATGCAGTTCCTGCACGCGTGACAGCAATCGTTCCCTATTTTTTTTCACAGTCTTCAGAAGAGTCACCATCTCATTGGAATATTTGAACTTTCCCTTCCAGGAATACATACTCTTCACAGGAAACATGACAGCACACGCGCACAGGTTCTCCTTGAGAAGAATTCTGCTTATCCGCCTTGCGCATGCCATATCAGGATGCGTCACGTATACCATCAACATGATTCTTGATGGAATGCAGGAACATTTAAATACATTATGGCACCAGACACAGTCCATGCAAAAAAAGAGATATGCCCAGAAATCAAAAGAGACAAAAGAGATCGCGCACAGGAGAATCGAGAAGCTCTTCATTCTTGCAGACAAGAACGCACTCACCCGGCCTGACCTCTCGAAGCGGTATGTTGAACTCGCACGGACTATCGGTATGAAAGTGAAAGTGCGTATCCCCTCCAGCCTCAAGAAGCGCTACTGCAGGCATTGCCTCTCCTATTTTGTTCCTGGAAAGACCACAAGGGTACGTATCCGAGAGGGTATCCTTGTCATCTATTGCCTCGTGTGCAAGAAATTCTCCAGATACCCCCTCACCCCCACAGCAAAGACACATCTTCCCGCAAGATGACCTACCACTCAAATCTTCAGCCCATAAACGAAATTTCTGTGCGAAACGTTTAAATACGAAAAAAACATCTCTTCATCAAGGGCGAACCAGTGGCAGAAGACAACTATCATGACGAATTTGAATACGAAGAACGACACTGGGATTCCAAGAAATACCTCGAGACCTTGAACAAGAAGCGGCTCACTGACTGGGAAATGGATGAGCTGTTCCTTGACCACTAGACGACAAGCGATTTCTTTCGACGACAACAGACCTGGATTAGATTTCATAACATAAATAAATACAGTATTTCAATAATCAATTAATTGCTAAAATAGAAAACAGCAACCAATAAAAAGAACTACTTAAGAGTAGTAAGAAATCGAAAAATTTATAAAGAAAGCAATTCAACATAACCATTATCCAGTAATAAAAATCAAGACAAAAGAGGAAGCACATGAACATCACCATCACATCTGAACAAGGCCTCTCTGACCAGGAAAAAAAGGAATATGCAGCACTTTGGGGACAACTCGAAGAAGAAGACAGGCTGAAACACTTCATCAATCATCACAAGCACGACGCGAGAGTATAAATGAATACCATGGCAAAAGACAACATCATCTACGAAGACGAATTCGAATACGACGAAGTCCGCGGAGAAAGCGGAAAGAAAAAGAAACTAGAAGCCCTTAACAAGAAAAAGCTCACCTCGTGGGAGCTCGACGAGCTTTTCTGCGAGTTCGAGTAACCCCCTTCTTCTTAACAGACATACCAACCCTGCCAGCGACTAGACGTTTTCCTGCGGACATCCGGCGCTTCCTGAAGAGAAAGACAGCCACAACACCCAACAGAAAGCCAATGACAAGACCCCATATGAAGTCCGAAGGAAGTATGATCGTCTCATCCTTTTCGCCACGTCTGGGAAAATACATATCAAGATTACTCATCTCGAGCGCGTACTCAGAGAACGTGAGCGCTGAAAAAGGATCATCCTCCTGCAAGGTCCTCGCATACTCATAATAGCTGTATCCAAGGATGGGAAAGATATCCTTCTGACTTTCCTTATAGATCACCCGCCTTGCTGACACGAGCTTTGTTTCCACATAGGATCCCAGCTGATCCCGAGGAATCGTCAAGCCGGAAAGGAGGATGTTCGCCTCAGCCTTTGCTTTTGACGCACCAAAAAGGCAGGAAGCATAACGACCCCCTGCATAATCAGCATAAGCGTCAGCAAGCCCCTTCTGGATATCACCCAACAAGCCATCGACGTAGAGATTCACAAAATTATACCGCTCCTCAGTCTCGGTGATCTTCTTCAGGCACGCACCCTTCAAGTACTCATCATCCAATTCAAGACCACGACCACCCATGCCAAACAGGCGAGACCAGCTAATGGCGCTGTTATAGCGCTCAATCGCATAGGCAAGCTTGACACCTGAGATGTTCGAGATGATTGTCCCTTCCAGGACATCATACGCATCCTTTATCCGCTCAGACACGATCATGAAGGTCTCCAGATCAGATAATGTCGTCAGCTTCAGATTGCCCATGTTCTCTTCTGTATCCTTCATGTTCTTCAAGAGGTCCTCGAACAGGGAAAAGAGCTCTTCATTCGAATACCCCTCCAAGCGGAACTGGCGGAACAAAAGATTCGCAGAAAAACAATACGAGGCAGCGCTATAATAATTTCCCTCAGCATACGCGAGCTGCCCTCTCTGCAGCTTATCCTGGGACACATCCCACTGCGACGCATTCACACCCGCCTGCGCAAGAGAATCATTCAAGGAATACGAACGGTTGCAGAGCTCCTCAGCGATGTGGCGCATCCGCCGCGTATATTCGCCAGGAATGACAATGTCCCCGTTCTCCTTTGAAAAATTCATCCCTGTGAAATAAAATAATGCCTCCTCGATATCCTGCACTCGGACGACATCTATGGACAGGTCAGATTCATTCACAGGGATATTTATGCCCACTTGTGATACGTTTTCAGGAATAACCTCAGAAATTTGTCCATCCTGATCTATGGTTTCCACTGGTGCAGGAAGATTGAACGGCGGAACCAGGATCCTGGAAAATCCTGCCTCCTCTGCAGCCCGCGCCTTTGCCATGATGCCTGCAACAGGGCCGACAACACCTCCCGCATTGATCGTGCCTGTCGATACGGTGTCGTTTCTCAAGGAATAATCGCCAAGAAGGGCTATCGTGAGGATAGTTATGGGAACTCCGGCACTTGGGCCTCCGACAAGGTTCGAGTCTGCCTTGATACGATAATAGAAATCATACCTGCTGCAATCAATATCCAAATAACTGCAGGCAAATTCCTGGGAGAACCGTATAGATATCTGCGTATCCACCTTCATCAATGGAACTGTCTCAATAAATATCCTGCCCTGGCCTGGCGTTATCTCAAGGAAGAGTTCGGCTGTGCCTCCAAAGATCTCCCTTCCTTCGGATACGGTAAGAAGCGTTATCTTTCCCTCTTTTGCAAGAGCTAATGGAAAACTGAGGAGAAGCAGGCAGATAAAAACAAACGCCTTATTCATCGGGCTCGCCCCTCTTTGACTTATACCTTCCCCTGGATTCGACAACCTCGAGCTGTTTCAAGATGTCCTTCACCTCCCTTGCATTCGCATATCCTTTCAAAAATTCCTTAGAGGCAGCATCTTTCACCTTATGATGCCTGCTTTCCAGAGACTGGAGGAAGAGGTGGATGTCACAGGCCTTGTCTTCTCTCCTCTTCGAATGAAAGCCCAACCCAAAATCAATCAAGACGACCTCGCCATTATGCAGGATCATGTTCGACGTTGTCAGGTCACCATGGATGACATCACAATCATGCATTCTTGCAACAATCTCGCCGATCTTCCTTGCCAAGGAAATGTTCTCATCAAGGACTTCCTTGACCTGAGGTCCTGATATTCTCTCCATCTCAATCGTCTGCCCGTCAGTACGCAACACTTTTGGGACAGGGATTCCTTTTGCATGCAGGCGGGAGAGGATGCGCGATTCCCGGGCTGTCCTTCTCTTTCGCAAGTCCACATCTATTTCAGGAATGCGATACCCTTTCTTTGGCCGTACCTTCTGTATAGCATTGCCGTCTGCTAAGATTATGGCTTCCGCTCCCCGTGCAATCTCGCTCATGAAACCTGCGAAAGGTGCCGCCTTTTTAATGGTTTTGGATAGCTGTTTTTGGATAAGAAAAACCCGGAAAGACGCCTCGAGGGGAGGAATCTTCCCGGGAAAAGAGGTGAGCATGATATCTTGCAGATGCGCATTCACGAACAAGGCACGTAAATAGAACGTATTTTATAAAGGTTTCGTTTATCTTCATTTTAGAATGGTAACAAAAAAAGGTTGTCCGATGGGAGAATTTAAAATCTCGCACCGACCACGAGCCCGCATGGATGTCTGCAGCACACAATCATGCAAAAGACCTGCAACAGTGAGGCTTTCCTATACCCCTGCCAGGTATTGCGACAAGCACTTCCTCTACCACATCGAAAAAAGAGTCAGAAAACACCTGCGCGAGAAAAAAGAGATCCGAGCGAATGAAACATACGTGCTCAAACCAACCAAGACAAAGGAATATGCAATCGCCCAACATTTTCTAAAAAGCATCTTCAAAAGCCACATCACGCTCAAGAAAAAGGGAAGCGAAAAAGAGATCATCCCAACCAACCTCGATAAAGAAAATAGCCAGTTCATTGAGATGTACCTTCAGGGAAAGATTAAAAAAATGAAAAAGGAAATTCTCATCCTCGAAGACGTCATGAATGAAGAGCTCATGCAGATCGCACGCATCCTCAAGATACCGGCAAAACCCGAAGCACAACACCCAATCATCGCAGCAATGGAAAAAAAGCATCCAGGAACACAATTTGCCCTGAGAAAGAGCAGGAAATACCATGAAACAATTTATCAAGCATTTCACTGAAAAGTTCGATTATCGCCACGTGAAAAAGATCGGCAGAAGATATTATTACGCACAGACAGATATTGCACAGCTTCCGAAATGCATATTTGCGGCAGGCATATACCTCGGGGAAGAGAAAGTCCGACGCGGCAAATCCACGTTTCTACCCAGTCCCGCACTCATCGACCTCATCTCAAAAACCAGCAAGAGAAAAGCAATCATCACAAAAGAAGCAGAATGGCTCTTTCTCTGCGGACGGGACGTGTTTACCAAAAGCATTGTGAAATCCCTCATCCCAGAAGGTCTTGTCCTTGTGCAGAACGAATCTGACGAGAACCTAGGATACGGAAAGATCATCAAGGGAAAACAAGGGCTGATGATACAGAACATCCTTGACAAAGGAGCGTATCTAAGGATGGAACGCTAAAAACTACGCCTCTCCCAAAACCATTTGTACTTTTCTCCCTTCACCCACACACCGTCTTTCTTTTCCATGCGAAAGGCACTTCCAGAATTCCCGTTCTGATAATGGACAATCGCCCTATTCAAGGCAGGCGGTAAGTAGACCTTCAGGATCTCTGGCTGGGTGACATATTCAAGCAAACCTTCACTGCTGTTGCAGCCAAAGTGCATGCGCAGAGGGATCTGAGACTCTAACATGGAAAATTTCTTCTCTGATTCCGGATTAGCACCTATATCTTCATGACCAGATGAAGCAGCACCAAAGCGCTCCAGGAACACATCCAAGCACGCCTTGTGCTTATCTGTCAGGTAGAGTGGGATTTTTCCTCCAGTGAATGCTGGACGGAAGGAACTGATCTCTCTCAGATCAACTCTGAATGCTTCGTACATGCTGCTCCCGGCAAAGTCATCCAGCCAATCATTCAAAAACACTGAATCAGGGACAACAAGATACCTTATGGCTGTCTGCGGAATGACATACAAGTGCGATACCCTCGGCTGGAAATACGCATTGAAGATTTCATATATGGCACGTGTTGTATCATCCTCTGCAGGAATCTGCCTCACCTCATCAACCCACTGATCAAGAAATAACCTCACTCCCACACTATCGCTTCCTGCTTTAGCAATCAATCCAGCGATGACATCCTGCTCACTATTGATTTCGGCCCTGATCTTCTCCGCTTTCCATCCAGAATCGTCTTTCATCAACACAGAAGAACAACCAACAAGAACACCCAACGAAAGAACTCCAGCAGCAAACAATTTCTTCATTCCTGTCAACTCCCCCACCTCAGATAGACTAATTCTTCAGATAATATAAACATTTCGGCACAGG
>JBDRSD010000041.1:0-13122 GCA_043825215.1 Nanobdellota archaeon | reverse complement strand
ATATCAAGGAGCAAGGGCTGACTGGTGAAGAGTACCTATTCAAGGGGCAGAACAGGGCGCATCTCAGCGCGAGGAGTGTGCAGGAGATCATCAAGAAGGCAGCAAACAGAGGTGGATTAAAGGACATCCATCCTCACACACTCCGCCATAGCTTCGCAACCCACCTTATCGAGAATGGCTATTCGCTTTTGGATGTGCAAGCCCTCCTTGGCCATGCGAAGCCTGAGACGAGCATGGTCTATGTGCATGCTGCGCGGAAGATGCTTGCAGTAAAAAGCCCGCTTGATGAGATACTCTGAAATGTACTTGCTTCTTTCGATCCTAAAATATTCTATTTATAAATCTTTCATATAAAATCGAAAGATATATAAATCAACTCATAATCGTATCGAAACATGAAGAAGATTGAATTCGTCTACAGGGAACTAGTGTATCAGGCAATGGAGAAGAAGACCTTCAGGCTCACGCAGGCGCAGCTTGCGGCGGACCTGAAAATGTCGCTGAGTACAGTCAATCTCGCCCTTGAGCCTCTCCGGAGGATGAATGCGATAGCAGTGCTTCGAAGAGGGCTTGTCGTAAAGGACGTGAAAAAGGTCCTGTATTATTGGGCTTCGGTGAGGAATCTGGAAAAGGATGTCGTCTATGCGTCGCGAAGCGATAAGACAGTCAGGACGATTGAGGCAGAGATGCCGGCAGGTGCTGTTTTTGCAGGGTTTTCTGCGTTCAAGTTCAGGTACAAGGATGTCCCTGCGGATTATTCTGAGGTCTATGTGTACGCAGATGAGTCGCAAATAAAAAAACGATTTTCCCAAAATGCCTTGCAGCCAAACATCATCGTTCTTGAAAAAGATGACAGGATGGACAGGTATGGGAATGTTGTGACGGCAGGCCAGCTCTTTGTGGACTTGTGGAACATGAAGCAATGGTATGCAAAAGAGTTCCTGTCTGCATTGGAGGTGAGGCTTGATGGAATTCTGGCATGAGACGCTTACACAGAAGAGCTGGGATATCCTTTTGGACCTGAAGAAAAAGCCATTCCATTTCATCCTCATTGGCGGATGGGCTGCCTACCTCTGGACCCGTCTGCATAAGAGCAAGGATGTTGACATAGTCCTCTGGGACATTAAGGACGTGGACTATCTCAAGAACAACTATGTCCTGAAAAAGAATGATAATCTGAAGAAATACGAGATCAGCTTTGAAGAGATAGACGTGGATATCTATGTTCCCTATTATTCACGGCTTGCGATTCCTCCTGAAGACCTGAAGGGATTGGCGACGAAAGTCGAGGGGATAGATGTCATCATCCCCGAGGCCCTCCTCATCCTGAAGCAGGGGGCAGAAGAGGAACGCGAGCACAGCGTCAAGGGCGACAAGGACAGGATTGACATCATGGCGCTCGTCTTCTTTACGCATATTGATTTCAGGAGATATGATGAACTCCTTGCCAGGTATTCCTTGCAGCATTACCGGAAGAGGCTCAGGCACATTATCGCATCATTCAATGATTCCCAGTATCTTGATATGAATCTTCGCGAATTCACTCTGAAAAGGAAAGAAGTCCTGAAAGACTTCTTCTGACATTTACTTTTTTATGCCAAGGTGTAGTTCTTTCATCTGTTGTTCACTTATGTGCGAGGGACTGCCGTCCATGGGGCATTCTGCGTTCTTGTTCTTGGGAAATGCGATGACTTCCCTGATGTCTTTTGTGCCGAGCATGAGTGCGACAAGCCTGTCGAATCCGAGTCCCATACCGCCGTGGACAGGTGCTCCGTACTTGTAAGCTTCAAGCAGGAATCCGAATTTCTCATTTGCCTGCTTCTTGTCGATTCCTATGAAATTCATGATCCTTTCCTGCAACGCAGGATCGTATACGCGGATGCTGCCGCTGCCGAGTTCCATCCCATTTAAGCAGACATCCCAGAGATCACCAATGACCTCGCCAGGCCTTTTTTCGAAATCAGCAATAAATTCTTTTTTTGGCATGGAGAACATGTGGTGTTCTGGTTCCCAGTGCTTCTCGTCTTCGTTATAGGAGAAGAGGGGAAAGTCGTTTACCCAAGCGAATTGGAAGTCTTTTGTGATGAGTTTTAAGTCTTCTGCGAGCTTATTGCGTAGCTGGCCGAGTGCCTGGCAGGTTTTCTTCCAGGTGTCAGCGATGATCATGATGCTTGATCCGTCCTTGGCTCCTGTTTTCTTGATGATTTCCTTCTGTATTGCTTCTGAGATGTATTTTGATATTGAACTTTCGAGTTTCCCGCTGGCTACTTTTGCGTAGACGAGCCCTTTTGCGCCGTGGTTTTTGGCTAGTTCTGTGTAGGAATCGACTTCTCCTCTTGAAAATGTTTTGTGCGGGCAGATGCATTTCACTGCTTCTGCGTTCTTGAAGATGGAGAAGTCTGTTTGCTTGGCAAGATTAGTGATGTCGGTAAGTTCCAGCCCGAATCTGATGTCTGGCTTGTCTGATCCGTACCTGTTCATGGCGTCTTTATACGAAAAGACAGGAAAGCTTGTCAAGGCAACACCTAAGACTTCCTTGAAGATGTGCTTGTAGAGGCTTTCGACAAATACCCTAATATCTTTTTGTTCGACAAAGCTCATCTCAAAGTCGAGTTGCGTGTGTTCTGGCTGCCTGTCCTGGCGTAGGTCTTCGTCGCGGAGGCATTTTGCGACCTGGTAATACTTGTCGACGCCTGCGATCATGAGGATCTGTTTGTAGAGTTGCGGGCTCTGGGGAAGCGCGTAGAATTTTCCAGGGTTGATGCGGGAGGGTACGACGTAGTCTCGTGCGCCTTCTGGTGTGCTCTTGACAAGCATGGGCGTGTCTATGTCAATGAAGCCATGCTTGTGGAAGTGTTCGCGGGCAGCAAGAACAACGCGGCTTCTGAAGGTGAGGTTGGGAAGCCGTGTTTTTCTGATGTCGAGATACCTGTACTTCAGGCGTGTTTCTTCTGTTGCAGAATCGTCTAGTGGAAGGGGTTCTGCTTTGGTAATAATAACGACCGTATCGGCAAGGACTTCTATTTTTCCTGTGGAGAGTTTTTCGTAAGCCTGACCTGCTTTTCTCTTGCGGACCTTTCCCTGGACTTGGATGACCCATTCCTTTCCGATCTCAAGACATGCAGAGTGAAGCGTTTTGTCGTGTGCAGGGTCGATCACGACCTGTGTCATGCCGTAGCGGTCCCAGAGATCTAGGAAGATGAGCCCGCCGTGGTTTCGGATGGCCTTGACCCAGCCGCAGAGTGTGGCTTCTTTGTTGAGGTGTTTTTCAGAAAGTTCTCCACAGGTGTGTGTGCGCATAAAATCCCTCCTGGTCACGAGAGTGGCAGGGATGTTTTTAAATCTTCTGATAAGGAGGGCTCTGTAGAAAGTAAAGGTTAGCGGCATCAGGCGAAGTGCCTTGTGAGAGTTGTTCCCGTGCGGAAGGGGGATGCCCCAGTCGGGGAATCCGCACCATGGGGATCAAGATGGCCGCACGAAGAAGCCGCTAACCTGAGCCGAAGGCGAAACTTTCTACAGAGCCGATAAGGAGAGTCAGGGAGAATGAGGGATTTCAGGATGCAGGAGGTGCTTTTTTGGCTTGTGAAGAGTCTGCCTTGTGTGATTCAGCAGATCTTATTGCTTCTGCCTTTTTGAAGTTGTCGTCGATGACTTCGTCAATCCAGCCGACTGCTTTGAGATGCATGCGTATTTCTTTGGAGCTTTTTCCTTCGTTGAGTTTCTTGAATATATAAAAGCCGACAGCATCAAGCTGTGATTTTGGCGTCTGGATTCCTCCTGGCCTGATATGGTCGATGAAGATGAGCCCGAGGAAGAGGATGGCAATGATTGCGATGATTGTCCAGTTTATGAATCCGAAGAATCCTTGTACGTCGGCAGATGTGCTGAAGGTTTCTGGTTCTGTTGCTTGGTCTTCTGGCTTCTCGAGGAAGATATTTTCAAGGATTGTACTGATGGAATAGACTGGAGGTTCCTCTCCTGGCGTGACTATTTCTTCTTGGCAATTGCGGTCGAGTGCGCAGTCTGTATCGTCACAGTCGATATGTCCGTCGCAGTCATTGTCGACTCCGCCCCAACAGTAGGTTTCTGTTCCTCCGCACCACCAGTCTTTATCGTCTATGCAGCCGTTCTGGCGGGCTGGGCTTCCTTCGTCGTCATAGCCATTCTCGCATTTGTTCGGAAGGATATTTCCGCCACCGCCTCCACCACCGCGTCTGCCACCACTAGTGGCGCATTCGATGTGTTCGGTGTTGTCTCCGCTGCAGCCAACGCCTCCTGGGCAGGGGCAGGTACAGGTTCTATCGCCGCAGCCGTCTCCTGACCATTCTGTGCAGCTCCAGGATTCTGTGCATTCTGGAGGGATGTCTGATTCGCAGCCGTTGAGTGGGTCATTGTCTGAGTCGTACCAGCCGTCTTCGCATGCGCAGTCTGTCGGATAGGTTGGTGTGCAAGCAGTGCAGGCATCATCGCCAGCAAGGATTTCACAAGTATTGTCACAAGTGCCGACGAGATGCTGGGAAGGGTAGGTCTCTTCGCATGTTGTCGGTGTGCAGGCACGTTCTGTTCCTGTGCCGCAGGAGGCATAGTCGCATCCGCAGAGGTCATAGTCGCAGGTGCCGGCAACATCGGGTATGACAAGGATGTGGGTTGCATCAACACATGTATCCTCGCAGTCAAAGAGCGGGCAGTCGTTGATGATGTCGCACATGGCTCCGCAGGTGCTGGTGATATCGCAGGAATATGTGCAGCTGCCGTCGGGAACGCAGGCAGCTCCTCCAAGGCCATTGCCTTGGGTTCCTGAGCATTCTGGACACCATTCGCATGAGCCAGTGCATTCAGGTTCTGGAAGGCCAGTGCAGACGGATTGTCGGAGTGTTATTGTTGTGGAGAGGTTCTCTCCTGTCTGGTAGGATTTCTGGTGGTTTACCCTGCAGGTGACTGTCTTTGGATCTGGTGAGTATGCTCCCACATTGCAGGGCACTTCTGCGATGTTGCCGTTCCAGGTGATGGTTCCTGTGCAGCTAGTGCCTTCGATTGTTGCAAAGACACTTGAAGCTTGCGCATTTGCTGTGCAGGAGACGGTGATGACAGTGTTTTCTTCTGGATTTGCGTTACTGACGCTTATTGCCTGTATTTCGACCGGACAGGTTAAATCACCATGGGTGCTTCCAATAGCGCAGTTTTCTCCATCATAGTCGCAAGTATTGTCGCAGTCATTGTCGTATGTGTCACGGCATTGCGTCTCAGCAGTGATGGAGTCCCAGACCCATGCACCGTTGTTATGGCAGGTTCTTGAGATGCCGCCGCAGGCTTGAGCTGATGCTTGGCATTGCTTTCCTTGCGTGCATGATTCAGTGAAGGGCAGGCATACCCCTGTTTGGGTGTTGCAGTCCACGCAGGCTCCTGCATTGCAAGTGCGTTGGCAGGTTCCTCTTGATCCTGAATTGAAGAGTGGAAAGTCATTATAGCTTACTCCGGTGCAGGTGTCTGCATTGCAGTTGAGGGTTCCGCAGGCGGTTTGTCCTCCCCATTCTGTGCAGGGATCAGCATCCCAATTGCCGCAGGTCAGGATGGAGAAGCCGTCATCTGTGCACGTGGTCGTGCCGTCTGTGCATTCGTCTGTGCAGGATAGGCTGACAGTGACGACTCCTGTCGTGAGGTTGGTCGTGTTTGCAGGTGCTGGATCCCTGTCGAATTGGAATATTCCTGAAAAGGGGTATGTCCCGGTGTTTTGTGGTGCTCGGATGTGATATGTTTTGACAAGCTCTTCTGGCGGGATGATCGCATTTGGATCATTGAGATTGATGTAGTACCAGCGCAGAGTATAGGGATCCTGGTCAGTGTTTGCTCCCCCATTATCGAGGATGGTGAATGCTTGCGGGACTGCTTCTTCGAGTGCGTAGAATGTCTCGTCCCAGAGCGGTTGGAGAGTGAGTGTTACTGCGATCTCTTTTCCCGGGTCGACAACGGTAGCATTGAAGCTTCTCGTGACGATTGATGGTGGCGGTCCTATGGCTCTGCCTGTGGGAAATCCGTCTTGGAACAGGAAGAAGAATACGACAAGGGAAACGAGTGTATAGGAGAACAGGAAAAATACAAGAATATACTTTGATGCCTCAAACCTGCCCTTCATGATACTTTCGATACATACTTCTTTATATACTTTTTCTTACGAGAAACTATTGCCGCATCCGCAGGATTTTTTCGCGTTGGGGTTGATGATCTTGAACCCTGACCCGTGGATGCTGTCGATGAAGTCTATCTTTGCCCCGCGAATATGTTTGAGGCTTTTCTTATCAACGTAGAAGTCTGTCTTGTCAATCGTGATTATCGTGTCGTCTTTTTCTTTTTTTTGCGCAAGATCGAATGCGTAGGAGTGTCCTGCACAGCCGCCTTCGACAACTTGTATGCGTAGCCCTGCTGCTTTTTTCTTGGTGAGGATGTCTTTGAGTTTTGCAAGGGCTGGCTCTGTCACCTTGAGTATGCTTGTCCCCTTTTCCTTGGGGATTGCCTTATTGAGTTTTTGGATGATCTTGTCTATCTGCGCAGGTGCCCGTCCGTGGCCTTTGAGCCCTTCTTCGAGTGTTTCATAGTAGGATGCCCCGCAACCGACGCAATGGATCCCTTCGTCGAGGAGGGGTTCGATGATGAACGGGTATTGGCTTATTGCATCACCAATGGTCATTGTTTTTGTGAGTTTTTTTGCCATAATCTGTTGTGGTTGGCCTGTCCTTTTTAAACATTGCGAAAGATTAACAATAGTTAATAATGGTTGTGGGCTACGTTGTGCTTGAGATGAGCCCTTCCAGGGCAATGAAGTCTATAGCTCTTTGGTTGAGAACGCGTGTTTTCCCATTGGAAATAATGATTGTTTGAGGAGTCTCGTGCTTGATTTTGGTGACTTGTTCGATGAAGGCTGAGACGAGTTGATGGGAGAGCACGTCAAGGACGTAGACCTCTGGCTCGCTGTGCTCTTTGAAGAACCGTTCCACATGGGTCTTGGCGTCGTGGGAAACAGGATTTCTCGGGTCGTGCTTGAAGATGACGACAGGAGCAGTATGTGTAGTCCAGAGGATCTGTTTTGCCGTCCTGATGTCCTGGAGAGGAAAATACATGCAATGGCATGAGAGACCAGGATTTATAGCATTTGCGGTTTTAAGTTTTATCTTTGCCGTTTATTGTCGCCCTTTGCTACTTATTATTCACCTATATTCTCCCATACAACAATATTTAAATACTCGTAAGTGTATTCCTTACACTATTGGAGGGAAACCCGGAAGGTAAAGACGATGAAAACGCTTCCTGCAGAACAAGTGGAGGAGTTGAATCCATTCAAGATAGCAAGACTGCAATTCGATAATGCGGCAAAGAGGTTGAAGCTCTCACCCTGGTTGCATGAGTATCTCAAGACGCCGAATAGGAATCTTTCTGTTGATTTTCCTGTGAAGATGGACGATGGTTCTGTGAAGATGTTCACCGGGTATCGCGTCCAGCACAATAACGACCGCGGACCCTACAAAGGAGGCATCAGATTCAGCCCGCAAATCAATTTGGATGAAGTGAAAGCGCTTGCGTCCTGGATGACATGGAAGACTGCAGTTGTAGACATCCCGTTTGGCGGGGCGAAAGGAGGCGTTGTCTGTGATCCTCTGACGCTCTCGCAAGCGGAAATGGAGAGAATTACCAGACGATTCACCTATGAAATCTCGCCGATCATCGGTCCTGATATTGATATTCCTGCTCCTGATGTGAACACGAATAGCCAGGTGATGGCATGGATGGTCGACACATTCAGTATGGGAAAGCGCGCTCCTGAGTTTGGTGTCGTCACCGGAAAGCCAATCTTCCTTGGTGGATCTCTTGGGCGTGAAGAAGCGACAGGAAGGGGTGTCATGATAACAACGATAGAAGTGCTAAAGGACATGAGTCTTGGCCCTAAGAAGACAACGGCAATTGTCCAGGGGTACGGGAATGTCGGGCGTCACGCTGCAAGGCTTCTTGCAGAAGCAGGAGTGAAGATCCTTGGCATAAGCGATATCTCTGCAGCGATCTATAATAAAGACGGCCTTGATCTTGTAGAGGTGGATGCATTCTTGAAGGAGCATAAGTTCCTCGCAGGATTTCCGAATGCAGAAGAGCTCTCCAAAAAAGAGGACCTTCTCGAGATGGCCGCAGACATCCTCATCCCTGCTGCATTGGAGAACCAGATCACATTGAAGAATGCAGCGAACATTCAGGCGAGATTGATTGTCGAGGGTGCGAATGGGCCGACGACGCCTGCTGCAGACCAGATCTTGATAGAGAGGGGCATTCTTGTCGTCCCAGACATCCTCGCAAATGCGGGTGGCGTCATTGTCAGCTATTATGAGTGGGTCCAGAATGAGCAGCGCGAGCAGTGGCCGTACGATCTTGTCGTCGACAAGCTCACAAAGAAACTCAAGAAGTCCTACAGGGATGTTGCAGACCTTGCAAAGAAGGAGGGAATTGACATGCGCACAGCTGCGTACATGATCGCAATCGGCAGGGTTGCAGAAGCCATGCAGACGAGAGGGATATTCCCGTAATAGCAGGAATCATCTGTGAAGAAGTTCGTATTTGATGATTTTCAATGGTGTCTGTGAAGAAATAGGTTGACCATAATAGCTTGAATAAGTCGCATGCATTTCTTCATCAGATGAAAATGACTCATGGCCTTTTCTATCTTCATCTGTGAGATAGCAGAATCTGGTGTGTTTTATCCATTTGACTCTTCCCCTGGCAAATTCTGAACCATCTGTTCGACAGAGAGAGAGGATATCGTCAATAGTGATATCTTTGTCATCGTTAATTCTCCAAGTTGAATCTTTTTGTCCTGAAAGGACCAATGTGGGCAATGGTTCTGCAAATTTGAGTCGTTTCATGGTGATGGAATTGCTGAGAATTACTTAAATATTTCTGATTTCAGCACATATGCAAAAGCAGTATCACGTATGGGAATAAGTAAATAAGTAGTTCGTCGTCTTCTATTTCAAGAACCCCTACCCGCCTTTGGCGGGCTCTCACCGGGCATTGCCCGGACTATTCCATGACGAATGTCATGGCCTATGCTGCACAAGAGCGCAGTTGTTTTTGCCGAAGGCAATGGCAATTCTTGAAACTAGTTCCCCCCTCCCCCAATTCTTCTCATGCATTCTCATGTTCAATCCCCTGATTCGCAACCCTTTTAAAACTGCCCGAGTTCCATACAAGCATGCTCTCTCCCGAAGCCAAGCAGGAACTCGAACGCCAGCAGTACAGGATCATCGGCAGTCACAGCGCGGTGAAGGTGTGTGGCTGGACAAAGAAGATGATTAAGGGCGAGGGTGGCTGCTATAAGTTCACGTTCTATGGCATAAAGTCCAATCAGTGCTTGCAGATGACGACGTCTATGTCGTGCGCGAATCGGTGCACGTTCTGCTGGCGAGGGTATAAGGCGCCTGTGGCTAAGGAGTGGTCGTGGGATGCTGATGATCCGCAGATGATTCTTGAAGGAAGCCTGAAGGCGCAGTTTGATCTGCTTGCAGGACTCAAGGGGTACGCAAAAGTGAATAAGCAGATGTATAAGGAGTCTAATGACGTGAAGCACGTCGCGCTTTCCTTGACTGGTGAGCCCATTATCTATCCGAAAATAAACGAGCTTCTGCAGCTCTTCAATAAGAAGGGCATCTCGACCTTTATGGTCACAAATGCGCAATATCCTGAAGCTATTCGTACCCTTGCTCCGGTGACCCAGCTCTACATCAGCCTTGACGCGCCAAACGAGAAACTGCTCAAGGAGGTTGATGTGCCGTTGTTCAAGGATTACTGGCCTCGCCTGCTCGAAAGCCTTGATGCCATGAAAGAGAAGAAGCAGAGAACATGCATCAGATTGACCTGCATCAAGGACGTGAACATGATTGAGCCAGATGAGTACGCAAAGCTCATCAGGCGTGCAAATCCTGATTTTATCGAGTGCAAGGGCTACATGTTTGTGGGAGCCTCCCGCCAGCGGCTTTCGATCAAGAACATGCCCTATCACGAAGAAGTCCTCGCATTCGCAAAACAGATAGAGGCTGCTCTTACAGACTATGAGATTGCAGGGGAACATACCATGTCGCGTGCAGTCATGCTCGCAAAGAAAACATTCAAGAAGAAGGGTGCATGGCATACCTGGATTGATTTTCCAAAGTGGCAGGAACTCGCTCTGAAAGGTGATGATTTCTCGACAAAGGATTATCTCACAATAATGCCGAAGCCGTTTGTTTTTGATCTGAACAAACCACGGCCGAAGAAGGAAGTTGTTGACGAAGAGTTGTAAATAGAAACCTATTTAAATGCCAATATTGTAACTATTGTAAATATGACACAAATCATGACAAAACGGATTCCTGTCTCTGAGGAGAGGTGGAAGCAGCTCGGACGAATAAAGGAAGCTGGTCAAACCTATGATGAGCTCTTAGGTAAAATGTTGCAGGCGTTCAATAGGCGCGAATTGGCAATTTTTGCCAAGTCTGCTCGTAAAGGAGAGGGAAATTGGAACAAGCTAGAGGACGTCTGAATGTACGAGGTTTTACTTTCTGATGAGGCGATCGATTTCTTGCGTTCTTTAGACATTAAAAGTAAGAATATTTGTAAGAAGAATCTTCAAAAACTTTCGCTCCCTTATCCTGGAAGAGGAATTGGAGACAAGGAACGGCTTGTTGTTGCGGGGGAAGAAGTATATCGACTGCATATAGGCAGATCCTACACTACATTCTATATCATAGATGAGAAATCAAAGAGTGTACGGGTTCTTGAGATATTGCCTATTGATGCAGCACATAAGAAATATGGATTTTAACTTGTTTGTTGTGATTAGTGCAGTTCTGAGATACTTCACAATAAGGATTCAGCAGATATAATCTCCCCACTCCGGCCTCGTGGCTAACTAATTGTGACGTGTGGATTGCCACAGGTGCCAGGTAGGGGGCGTGGAGGGGGAGGCGGGCGGGAACAATACACATCCTAACAATATCTACCCCGACAAGAACAATTACCGCATAAACACTTTCAGAACTCCATGAGAATCATGCAAAGGATCGATCTTTCCGATGTAGTTGGTGAAATAGGGATCCTTGCGTAAGAGCCCCTCTTCGATCTCTATGGCATTGTGGCTCCAGATGACGACCTTCTTTTCGCCACCGCCTGGTTTTTTGATGGTCTGGTTGGCAAATTGTTCGCGAAGCGGCTTGAGGTTTTCTGTGATGACCAGAAGCTCGATATTTCCAGTATTGGTCTTGACAAATCCCAGAGCATCCCATGTCCTGACAAGATCCTCATTTGCATAGAGGAATTTGAGAAAGTAATAAGCATCATCCTTGTCCATGATACTTGCGTGGCGGATGAATGAAATGAAAGATTCATTGTGGATGAAGGGCATGCTTTTTCGAAGGGAGTGGTTTGTCCGAAGTGCTGCAACATGGAAGATGTCTTGTTTGAGCGAGTATTTTGTCTTTGGCTTTCCAGGCCCTTTTGATTTTTCTTTTGCCTTTGTGACAATGCCGTGCGCTTCAAGAAGTGCGAGCTGTTGCTGGACATTGGCTATGCTTGTCTTCAGACGAAGCGCCAGATCTTTTGGTGACTGGGGATTTTTTACGAGTTCAGATAGGATGTCCCATTTCGTTCCTTGTAAAAGATAGCCGATATCCATGAACTTCACCCACGTTCCTTTGCTTGAAGTCTTCGGGTTTTAATATTTTTCGGATTATACAATTTTTTAATAAGTAAAGTAATGACTAAACAAATTGTTTATCTTTTCTCCTCGATACACACCCCCGGACAGCCATATTCGAAAGGTTGAGTAAAAAAAAGGAAAAACATTTAAATGAAAGGCCGAAGAAATTGAGAAGGGACTGAGAGGGTATATATGTTTCATGCTAGTTGCATAAAAAGGGTGGGGGAACAGTGAAAGTTCTAATGTTTGGCTGGGAGTTTCCTCCCATGAATTCTGGCGGTCTTGGGACTGCCTGCTTTGGCTTGACTAAGGGCTTATCTAAGAACAATGTGGCGGTGACTTTCGTCATGCCAAAAGGCCCTGATATCCATCATGATCACTGCAATGTCATTGTGGCAAATAACATCTCTTTGGAGAATGTCGAATTCAAAAATATTCCTTCTCTCTTAGTGCCCTACATCAGTTCTGGAGGTTATGACCTGCGGTTCAAGAAACTGCTCTTGAAAGGGGGCGGCAATGGTCATAGCCACCTTTATGGTCACAACCTTCTTGCAGAAGTCTATCGTTTTGGTGAGCTTGCGGCCCTCATTGCAGAACTTGAAGAGTTTGATGTCATCCACGCACATGACTGGATGACCTATCCTGCGGGAATGAAGGCAAAGAAGGCCACAGGAAAACCCTTGGTCATCCACGTGCACGCAACAGAGTTTGACAGGACTGGCTTTAATGGGGTGAACCAGGTAGTGTATGATATCGAGCGCGAGGGCATGCATACGGCTGATCGGATCATTACTGTTTCCAAGTACACAAAAGATATTGTGACAAGGCATTACGGGGTTTCTCCTGACAAGATTGACGTTGTGCATAATGCAGTTGAATTCACAAGCTTTCCTGAGATGATCAAGAAAGAGCAGGGATTGAAGACCGTTCTTTTCCTGGGAAGGATCACGCTTCAGAAGGGGCCTGAGTATTTCATTGAGGCAGCGAGAAAAGTCATTGACAAGGATCCGAATGTCCGGTTCATCATCGCAGGCTCTGGCGATATGGAGCATCGGATGGTTGAGCTTGCCGCAGGCCTTGGGATTGCGAAGAATGTGCTCTTTTCTGGATTTTTGACTGGGGAGGACATTGACCGCGCGTACCGCATGGCTGACCTGTATGTCCTTCCTTCTGTCAGTGAGCCTTTTGGCATAACGCCTCTTGAGGCCATGAGGAATGGAACGCCAGTCATCATATCGAACACGAGCGGCGTGTCGGAGGTCATCAGCCATTGCCTGCGCGTTGATTTCTGGGATGTGGATGAGATGGCAAGTAAGATCCTGAGCGTTTTGCATTATACACATCTCCATAGCGAATTGCAGGAGCAGGGAAATTGTGAAGTGAAGAAGTTCAGTTGGGAGATTCCTGCGAGA
>JBDRSD010000040.1:0-14766 GCA_043825215.1 Nanobdellota archaeon | reverse complement strand
TGGATTGCTGTAGGGAATCCTGCGAGGTCTTTGAAGAATTGTTCGAATGAGTCTTTCATGAAGTCCCAGTATTTTTCTGCGCCCTCGTTTCCTGCAAAGACAACTCCTGTCCCGCCAGGGATCTCCTGGAGGTTTCCTGCGACGATGAAGATGGCGATGACGACGATCGATCCGACATAGTAGAATTTCACGAATTTGGAGAAGTAGCTTCTGCTTTTTGAGTAGATGAGGATGATGAAGATGGGAAAGTACGTGGCGATGATGAAGAGGAATTCGAGGAGTGTCAGGCCTTGGACCATCGTATCGCCAAAAGTCGGGACAAGGTTAAATGCGAATCCGAGGAGGCGTGGCCAGAGGACTGCGATGAGGGCGTACATGAAGTACTTGTGCAGGAATGCATGCCAGAAGTCTTCTCCTTCGTATCTGATGATTGCGGCACAGAGGAGCGCGATGACTGTGTACATGGCAAAGAATGAACTGATCTGCACAGGAGATCTTTGAAAAGATTGATTCCAGTCAAGGACATGCACGACAAGAATGAGGAGGAGGAGGAGAAAGTCTGCAAAGTTCAAGGAACGGAACGTGACTTTGGATTGTCGTGGTGCAATATATGGCCTTGTTTCTACAGGGTCTTCGCGTGGAGGAATTGGAACTGGTCTTCGTCGGATTGTGCGTACAACAGGAGCAGGTGTCGTACGTTCTTCTGGCGTATCTGCTTCCTCTGTCTTCGGTTCTTTGTCAGAGATATCTGCGTCTTCTTTCTTCAGGTTTTTGAGCCGGGCAACTAGTTTTGCAATTCTTCCTGCCTCTTTTTCTGCTAGTTCTTCTTCGTCCATCCTATCGTAACTCGACTACGAGTTCAGCAACTTCAAGGCTGCTTCCCGCAGGTGTGATCATCAGAGAATTGGTGCCTTCTTTCAGGTAGGACGAGATTCTTAGCGTGTAGGTGGAGTCTGTTGTCTTGAAGCTTTGCTTGTGGGAGTTAAGTGTGAATGTGCCTTGTTTGGTTGTGCCCTCTTCTGGGAAGGAGATGAAAGCATAGGCCTGCATCTCTCGCTTGTAGAGGTAGTCAAAGAGTTCTGGTGGCAAATCAAAGTAGTAGACTTGATTGATTGGTTTGTTGAGGTATGTCTTGAGTTTGATGCCGGTGACGTCATAGCTTCCTGCTGGCGCCTCAAAGGTGAGGTAGTTGTCGCCTGGGTTGAGCCTGTTTTTGGCAAGTTCGAGTGTGTTGATGGCATTGCAGCGGGGTATTCCTGAGAATGTGGGTTGCCCGTTGAGTGAGACGATGAGGGTTGTTGCGTATTGGCAGCCCGGGTTGTATTTGAGCTCTCCCCTCTCGAGGTTCTGGTATTCGTTGTCAGAAATGGAGAAGTGCTGCTCTGCTCCTGTGCGTGAGTAGTCGGTGACGTCTCCACTCACGACGACTTCTTCGAGCTGGTATTCGTTGAGGTTCCAAAATGCCCCTCCTGGTGAGGAGACTCCAAATGTTAAGACATTGTCTTTTCCGATAAGGTTTTCGTCAAGCCGGATTGGGTCTGGCGATCCCTTGGCAATTTCGTCGTTATGTATTTCTTCTCCGTTGAGGCTGATGATGAGCCGTCCCTTACCCTTCTTGACATTATATGAGAGGAGCAGGTTCTGTGAGGCAAATGGTTCGAGTGAGAATTTGACGTCTTTTTGTACTTCTTCGAATGCCCCGCGTTTCACATAGAGGGAATCCACGCGCCGTATCTCGTTTGCAGCGATTTGCGTGAGCACTTTTATGCTGGGTACGGAGTGTTCGATGGAATTGGTCTCTGCAAGGGATATGGTCCCGATGTTCTGCTGGAAGAGGGTGACTGGCTGATGGGTTCCTGTCCCGCCAGGAGTTCCTCCAGGATACGTGCCTCCGTTGCCATCTCCCAGAAGCGCGTCTCGTTCTGCAGGCGGCAGGAAGAGAATATATGCGATAAGGATTGCTGCGATTGCTGCGACAAGTACTGCTGCGCCTGATGCATTCTGCCCTTTCTTCTTCATGAAGAAATCTTCCGTAAAAGTGAATATTTAAATGTATTGGTTTCTGCCGTGCATTAGGCCTCAACCGTGCCTATACCAAGAGCGTCATGCAAGAAAAGAGGTTTGGTTCAGTAATAGTAATGCCCGTAGAATTGCCTGTATGGCGGGCTGAAGCCCCGCATGAGCCCGTCTTTCTTGGGCATGTCTGTCGTATAATAGTTTCTCGTGTAGCTAGGCTTGACGTACCTGCGTGCCTGGCCATAGGGGTATTTGTTCCTGAGGGATTGGACCTGCATGCGGTTGAGCGTTTCCATATTTGATCCGCTGTTGTAGTAGTAGTGCTGGTATTCTCCGCCAGCGTATGTACGGTAGCGCAGGCTCATGTATTCCGGATAGTTGCCATGATAATTCTGGGAGTAGGAACTGAGGCCTGGAGGATATGATGTCCATGCAGCTGCCTCTTGGAGGAAAAAGACCAGGAAGAGTGTCAATACCAAGACTATGATTCGGGTGAGGGTCATGGAAGAGGGAAATACCTCATTACTTATAAATATTCGGCAAACCTTTTTAAAAAGCGCCTGTTTTTGTTCCAGCATGAAAATCCTCTCTGAGCATTGGAAAGACGGGCGCGTGAAAGTGCGCGTGGAGAACCTGGATGATCTCTGGTATCTCTCGACAATCCTTGATCCTTCTGATATTGTCAAGGCTGAGACAGAGCGTAAGCTCAAGATAGGCGATGCAGAAACAGAAAAAGCAAGAATTGTCAGGAAGAAGGTATATTTGGGAATCCGACTGGAGAAGGTTGAGTTTTCAAAATACACAAATACCCTCCGTCTCCTAGGAACGATCGTTGAGGGTCCTGATGATATCCCCAGGGGTACGCATCATTCCCTTGCGATCGAGGAGCGCTCAGAATTGACGATCATAAAGGAGGAATGGCTTTCCTTTCAGAAGGAAAAGTTGAAAGAGGCATCTGCATCTGAAGCCTTGAATATCATCTTTGTCTTGTTTGATCGGGAGGAAGCGCTTTTTGGCATCCTGAAGGCAAATGGCTATGAGATTCTATCCACACTCAAAGGTGACGTGGCAAAGAAGGGTATTGATGAGAAGAAAGCTGCGAATTTTTACAAGGATATCGCTGCCCAGCTTGCAGAGTATGAGAAACGGCATAAGGCAACCCAGATCATTGCGGCGTCTGCCGCATTTTGGAAAGAGTATCTAGCAAAAGAACTTTCTGATGACCTTCGCAAGAAGACGACCTTTGCCACGTGTTCTGATGTGAGTCGTACAGGTATCAACGAGCTTCTGAAGCGGCCGGAACTCGTGAGTGTCCTTGCAAAGGATAGGTCTGCGCGTGAGGATGCGCTTGTTGATAAGGTCCTGCAGGAGCTGTCGAAAGGAAGAGTCGCGTATGGATTAAAGGAAGTGAAGGAGAAATGCCAAGAAGGCTCTGTTGGCGAGATCATCCTGACAGACACATTCATCCAGAAGGAGCGGGAAAATGAGCGGTTCAAGGATATTGACCAGCTGCTGAAGCTCATTAATAGGATGAAAGGCAAGGTACATATCATTTCGACCGATGATGCAGTGAAGAAAATCGATGGCATCGGCGGTATTGCCGGGATCTTGCGATGGACATAGTGCTTGAGCTCTTGTTGAAGAAGATTAAGAAGAAGCGTGAACTGACAAGTCTTGATGACGTATTCATTGCAGAGCGGGTGAATCTTTGCTTTCTCATCTATCCAAAGCTCAAAAAAGCATTGTATGACAAGAATCCAAAGACTGTTGTAAAGTCGCGGGAGTTCAATGATGTGGTGAAGTTTGTCAGAAAGGACTTGCGCGAGGTGTATGGTATTTTCATCATGGATGGTTTTGATAAGAAAAAGGTTGATATGCCTGATTCTGACCTGCTTCGCTTGCACCGCTCGACAAGGGAGCGCTTGCCGTTTTATGATATGTTCTATCAGCAAATTTTCGAGCACCTTCATTTGCAAGGACATTCACATCTCAAGGTCGTTGATCTTGGTTGCGGATTGAATCCTGTTTCATATAAGTACTTGAATCACGTGGCAAAGATGCCGATACGGTATATTGCGACAGAGATTGCTGCTGAGGATGTGGCGTTCTTGAATGCGTATTTTACAGAAAGGAAGATCAATGGCCACGCAGTGAAGATCGATCTGACTGATGAGGATCAATATCCAAAGATTCCTCTTGATAAGGATAAGGACACATTTCTCGTCTGTTTTCTCTTCAAACTCATCGACACCTTCGAAGCCACAAAGAGGCACACCTCAAAAAAACTCATCGCATTCCTGGCAAAGAGAGCAGATGCGCTTGTCATCACCTTTCCCACAAAGTCCATTGGAGGAAGAAATTCGATCGAAGAGAACAAGCGTTGGTGGCTCGAAGGATTCCTCCAGAATAATAATCTGCAGTTCGAGAAGTTTGAATTGGGTGGCGAGATGGTGTTTGTGGTGAACTGTACATAAATTCGTAATTCTTCCACCACACTCGGAAAAAACAGTCAAATTTGACCGAAAAGCATATAAAGGCTGTGTACATACACGTACACATGGCAACAAAGACCATCTCCATAACAACAGAAGCATACGATATCCTCAAATCATGGAAAAAGGATAATGATAGTTTTTCAGATGTCATTATCAAGAAAGGCAAGCCTTTCAAGCTTACTGACTTTGCAGGGATCCTGACGGATAAGGAGGCAGATGATGCTAGGAAGAGTATCAAGGAGTTAAGGAGACGCTCACGGACACGGCTTGAGAGGCTTTGGCATGATTCTTGATTCCTCATTCATTATCGATCTCTTCAATAAGGATACGCAAGCAATTGAACACGCAAGAGATTTTGAAGAAGGGGAATCCATCAAAGTTTCAACCATCAGCGTCTTTGAAGTTTGTTTTGGCATTTCTGGAGAGAAGAAATTAACCAAGGCAGATGAATTCTTTGACAGCACAATCATTCTTGATGTGAATAGGACAATCGCCCGAAGGGCAGCGACACTTGGACAGGAATTGCAGAAGAAAGGCCTCCTCATTGATCCTGAGGACTGCGTGATCGCAGCAACAGCAATTCTGGAGAATGAGCCAATCGTGACACGGAACGTGAAGCATTTTTCACGGATACCTGGCTTGAAGATTGTGACGTATTGAAAGTTTTTCTGTATAGAAATATTTATATTCTCTTCAAATACAAAGTATTTTCATGACCTATGTTTTCGGAGTATGCCTAAAAGCTGAGGACAACCCTTTCTGGTCAGTGGAAATAAGAAATGGAATTGAAAGCGCAATTGCAACTCACACAGATGTGCGAATTATCTGCAAATCGCCTGACCGGATTCGAAATATTGCACAGCAAAAGCGGATATTAGGGGAGTTCATCAGAAAAGGGGTGGATGGCATCATCCTTGCACCGTGCGATCCCAAAGTTTTGATTCCTACTGTAAAAGAGGTGAATCAGAACAACATTCCTCTTGTCGTTATTGATTCGCGTTTGAATCCTGAAGAGGTGAAAAAGGAGAGCCTTTCATTCACGTTTTTGGGGTTTGATGATTTCAAAGGCGGTTTTGAGACAGGTAACCTATTAAAAAGCAAGCTTCCGAAGGGAAGTCCTGTTGCAATTATTCAAGGATATCCGAAAGGATCATATACAAGACGGGTTGATGGATTCGAATACGCAACAAAAGGGCATTTTATAATCAAGAAAGTCATTTCTGCTGATTTTGAAGAGGAATTAGCGTATATCAAGACGAAATCGCTTATAAATGACTCTCCAAAAATACGTGCAATATTCTGCACGAGCGATAATATGGCCATGGGCAGTCTTACTGCGTTATATGAGTTAGGTCGTGAAGATATCCTGGTGTGCGGTTTTGATGCGACTCATGCTGGAAGACTCGCTGTAGAGCGGGGAAAGCTTTTGTCGACAGTAAATACTCATCCAGAAGACCTCGGAAGAAACGCAGTGGAAATGCTGTATGCAATAAAGAAAGGATTAGCAACCGAGAAAGACATTGAGTATCCACTTGACCTGCTTACCAGAGAACGGGTGCAAAAATATCCAAAGCAAGTCATTCAGGTACGGAAGTATCACATCGTATCTGCATCGGTTAATTGTTCTGAATGTGCATATGAAAATTTAACAAACACGACAGAATGCCCAATTGTCTTTGGAAAAAACATTCTCGTAGAACTTCCGGCACGGTTAAAGAAATTATCAGCAGATAAGTTCTATCTTATCACTGATTCTATTGTAAAAGATATATACGGAGATAAGCTTGCTCGAGCAATAATAGATGAGAATCTTTCTTGTGAATTGCTCTCGTTTCCTGCAGGTGAGCCGAGCAAGACGTTTACTACATTGAACTTGCTTGCGACAAGGATCTTGTCCTTGGGGTTGACAAAAAAGACTGTGTTGGTTCTTTTAGGTGGGGGAGTTGTTGGGAATCTCGCAGGTATGCTTGCCTCTCTCTTGATGAGAGGTGTCCGCTTCGTACACGTTCCGACAACGATCATGGCTCAGGCAGACAGCACAACTGGAGGCAAGCAGGCAGTGAATACTGAGCACGGGAAGAATCTGCTTGGTACGTTCTATGAGCCTGAATTCATATATATTGATCCAATACTTGTCACTACACTTTCGAAAAGGGAATATGCTTCAGGAATGGCAGAGATTATCAAGCACGGGCTCTGCCAATCCAAAAAATTATTGGATATGATGGAAAAGAGCACATATGAGAGCGTATTGAAAGAGACGATCAGATTGAAGACTGCAATTATAGAAAGCGATCCAAGAGAACGAAGACAAGGCATGATTCTCGTTTATGGACACACTATCGGCCATGCATTAGAGACAGTATCTCATCACCGGCTGACGCATGGCGAAGCAATCAGTATAGGTATGGTTGCAGCTTCCCGTATATCGTATCATTTAGGTTTCTGCGACAGGAGACTTATCGAAAAGCATGAACAAATATTGAAAAAACACAATCTTCCGATCAGAATTCCTCAGGGATTACAAAACAAAGATCTTTTACAGGTGCTATATTATGATAAAAAGGAACGAGTGGAAGAAATTCCGTTTGTGCTTCTTGAGGAAATCGGAAAAGTGAAGATGCAAGATGATAGGTGGACTGTTGAAGTCCCAAAAATAATAATATCTGATGTGATAAAGGAAATAAAAAAACACTAAAAAAAAATTAAAACGATTGACCAATTACGACAAACAACCTACTTCTTCCCCACTTTCCAACTCGTATCAAATAAGTTCTGGAGGCTGTTCGCGAAGAACGGTGCGCGCACCCAGATGCCGATGTCGTATGTTGGATGCACTTCTGCATCGTCAAGCATCATGAGGATGACGTCCTTGTTGTCGACGATGGCAAATCGGCTTTTGGTTGTTGTATGCCGGACCTCTGCTATTCCCTTGAGTTCTTTTGCCGCAGCTTCTGTCTCTTTGTTCATGGGTGCTGCGATCTTTATGTCGACGCCTTTCTTTGCGAGTTCCTGAAAGACTGGTTTGAGCCCTTCGACTTTTCTCATGAGCCCTTGGCTTGTGGTCATGATGGACACGCTTTTCTGGGCGTTTTTTATGGTTAACTCCAGGTGGTTGTAGAGGTTGTGCCTGCCCTTGAGGTAGCCGGAAAGGTCTGTTGGTTCTATGAGTTCAATTCCCTGCGTGTGCAGGTTGTTGAGTTCATTGATGACCTCAGTGGTTTTCAGGTTCTCAAGTCTTTTGATGCGTTCATCTGAGTCCATTTTGACGTTTTTCTTGACCCGTTCTACAACTTCTTTTGGCGGGACGGCGATGTACTTGATTGGTTTACCAAGTTTCATTACGACAAATCCCTTTTTTTCGAGAGATTCTAAAACATCATAGCTTCTGCTTCGTGGTACGTTTGCTATGTCGGACAATTCTCCGGCCGTTGAGACCCCCCTCGAGAGAAGTGCTGTCCATATTTTTACTTCGTAAAGGTTTAAAGAGAAATAGCGCCTAAGCTTGCTTAAAAATTCTTCCTTTACTATCATAGTTCAACCTCCAAGTTGAGGATTAATCACCCCTTTTTAATGCTTAAATAGCATAACTACTATAAATATATTACTGTTTTTTACTATACGCTGATAGTTTCACTTATTAGCCATAATAGAGTAGTTTATTTTAATAGTGGCCAGTTATTCATGAGCAGTGGTTAATCGTTGAGTGTATATGGAAAAACAACGACAAACCACCTACGACGAACGACCTACTCTTAATTCGCGTGACAATCTTTTTAAACCACGACAATTTTGTAATCAGGTATGGATACGCGTGATGCAGCAAGAACCTTAAGTCCCTTGGAGAGAAAGGTGCTTCCCTTGATAAAGGAATTTCCTTTGCAAAGTATGCTTATTGCAAATGCGGGATTAAAGGATGTTGAAGTTGTCCGTGCGATCCAGTGGCTCGGAAATAAGGGGATAATAACGCTCAAGGAAGATGAGAAAGAACTTGTCTTTCTAGATGAGAATGGGAAGCAATATGCTAAAGACGGCCTTCCAGAGAAAAGGTTTTTGCATGCGCTTTTGAAGAGGCAGATGTCACTCGATGAGATTGCCAAAGCTGCACGGCTTTCTCCTGATGAGGTGAAGGTCGCAATCGGCCTGTTGAAGAAGCGCCTGCTCATTGAACTTTCTAGCGAAGATAAGAAGACCTTTATTGCGATTACAGAACAAGGAAAGAAGGCACTCCATAAGGAATCCCTGGAAGAGGTATTCTTGAAACAGGATTTTCCAATGGAAAAGGGGAATGTCAAAGATGAATCGTTCTTTGCATTGAACGAGCTGCTCAAGCGAAAGCGCCTCTTAAAGATTGAGAAAGTGAAGGAGAAGACCATTTCCCTTACACAGCTTGGCGAGGATATTCTTGCAGACAAAGCGCTCTTAGCCGAAGCGTCTGTTGAGCGTCTCACAAGGGATATGCTGGTTTCAGGTGCATATAAGGGTAAGAGTTTTCGTGCATATGATGTCTCGATTAATGTGCCAAAGCTCATGATTGGAAAGAAGCATTTTGATAATGAAGCTTTAGCGTATATCAAACGTATCTGGTTGGATATGGGTTTTTCTGAGATGACAGGAAACATTGTACAGACAGCGTTTTGGGATCTTGATGCGCTGTATGTTCCACAGGATCATCCCGCAAGAGAGATGCAGGACACGTTTTACTTGAAGAGGCCGAAAGTTGGCCGTCTGCCAAAGGATCTTCTTCCAAAAGTTGCCAAGATGCACGAGGAAGGTAGGGGTGCAGAAAGTCGTGGCTGGAGGATTCCTTTTGACGAGGAGAAGAGCCGTCAGTTGCTTCTTCGTACGCATACGACTGTGCTTTCTGCCCAGACGATTGCGCGGCTGAAGAAGGCTGATCTTCCTGCAAAGTTTTTCAGCGTAGGCAAGGTGTTCAGGAATGAGGCGACAGATTGGAAGCATGATTTTGAGTTGTATCAGGTGGAGGGTATTGTTGTTGACAGGAATGCCACTCTTTCGCATTTGAAGGGGTATTTGCAGGCGTTTTATAAGAAGATGGGCTATTCGGATGTGCGAATGAGACCTGCGCATTTCCCCTATACTGAGCCGTCTATGGAGATCGAGGCGTATCATCCGAAGAGAAAGGAGTGGGTGGAATTGGGAGGGTCTGGGATTTTCCGGCCAGAGGTAACAGTTCCCTTGATGGGCGAGGATGTTCCTGTTCTTGCGTGGGGTCTTGGCATGGCAAGGATCATCTCTGCATATTATGAGTTGAAGGATATCAGGGATATCTATCGAAATAATCTGGATATGTTGCGGAATATGAAGACGTGGTTGATGGTGGAAGAATGGCAATAATTACAGTGAGTAAGAGGAATCTGATGCGTCGTCTGGGCATTTCAGAAAAAGAACTTCTTGCTTTGATTCCGTCTATTGGGACTGCTCTTGAGGGAGTTTCAGGAGATGATATTGGTGTTGAGATTTTTCCAAATAGGCCAGACATGCTCTCTGAGGAGGGTTTGACAAGAGCACTTCTTGCATTTACAGGAAAAACGATTGGTTTGAAAAAATATGTAGTGAAGAAATCAGGATGCAAGGTCAAGGTGGAAAAGGCACTTCCTATCTGGCCGTATGTGGCGTGTGCTATTGTCAAGGGGCTTCATTTTTCAGATGAAAGAATCAAGGATGTCATTCAAGTGCAAGAGAAGCTTGCATTGACCATGTGTAGAAATCGAAAAAAAGGGGGAATCGGCATTTATCCCTTGGATAAGATTCATTTTCCAGTGAGGTTCACAACACTGCCGGCAGATACTATCGCTTTTCAACCCTTGGAATTCTCGCGAAAGTTAACAGGACGACAGATTCTTATGGTGCATCCGACGGGAAAGAAGTATGGGGGAATTATTGAAAAGGAGAAGGAGTTTCCAGTGTTTATTGATGAGAAAGGAAACATTATGTCCATGCCTCCAATCATCAATTCCCATGTAATGGGAAAGATTGATGAAGGGACTCGGGATGTCTTTATTGAGGCAACAGGACCTGATCTGGAGACGCTCCAGACTGCAGTTACAATCATTGCAACAATGCTTGCAGATATGGGAGGGCAATTATTTTCCATCGATATTTCCTACAAGAACAAGATCTTAACAACGCCAGATCTCACCCCTCGACAGATTGCGGTGGAGAGAGAGTATATCAATAAGCGGCTTGGTCTTGATTTGAAAGAATCTGACCTGAAGAAATTAGTTGAGCGCATGGGTTTGGGATATGCGAAAGGAAAGGTGCTCATCCCGCCGTATCGGAATGATATCATGCACCAAGTGGATATATGTGAGGATGTGGCAATAGCGTATGGCTATGATAATTTTCCTGGAGCAATTCCGAATGTGGCGACGATTGGGCATGAGGCGCCTTTTGAGGTGTTTAAGGATAAGGTTCGCGATGTCTTGGTTGGTGCAGGCCTTCTTGAGGTCAAGAATTATGCATTGGAGAATGAAACAATCCAAAATATGCGGATGGGTACAAAGGAGGAGCTTGTGGAGATGGAGAATTCGCTCTCAGAGGAGCGTTCGCATATGCGAAGAGCGATTTTGCCGAGTCTCATGAGAGTTTTGGAGGAGAACAAGCATCACGAATACCCGCAGAATCTTTTTGAGGTGGGAACTGTTTTTTCGTTTGACAAGGCATCTGAGACAGGTGTAAAGGAAGAAGATAAGTTGGGAGTGGTTCTTGCTGGTCGTGATGCTGATTTTACCAAGGTAAAGCAGGTTGTGGTGTGTATTTGTGATGCGTTCGGTTTAGTGTCCGAGACAAAGACTTGTACGCATCCTTCGTTCATTGTTGGAAGGAGTGCGAAACTAAGTATGAAGGGAAAAGTTATTGGTATTCTGGGAGAGATTTCGCCAGAGGTCATCTCTGCCTTTGCCCTTGCGCATCCGGTTGCTGCCTGCGAATTGGATCTTGTCGGGTTGTTTACGCTTTTGCGCTAGTTTTTTTGGTTGTTTTCGCAGGTTTTTTTGGTTGTTTAGGAATTTTTGCAGGAGTTTTTTTGGGTGCAGTTCCTTTTGTTGGTGTGCTCGGGATTGGTGTTTTTTCTTTTGGTACGACTGTCTCTTTTACTATTTTGGCTTGTGCTTCTTTTTTCTCTGGTGTTTTCTCTTTTCTTGGTGCGATTGTAATCCCGATTTTTTTAAAGGCAGAAATCACGTCGTCATGGCTCGCATCTTTTTTTAAGGAAATGGTTTCTTCTTTTGGGAGAAGGTGGCGGATGTTGCATTTTCTCCTGCGGGTTTCTCCGTCGATGAGAACGAGCCCGTTGTCATAGGTGTCGATGATGGCACAGGTTTTTCCTGCATCGCGTCCAGCTATTTTTACGCATACGCGTCCGATGTTGAGCATTTTTTATCCTCCTCCTCTCAAGAATTCCTGCTTCTGTCGCCAGTAAGCCTGAGAGGGTTTAGTGTTTTTTCTTGATTTCGTCTCGCATGCATGAGGAGCAGAGTTTTCCGCCGAATGGTCGTTCTGGTCGCTTTTTGGTCTTGGCAAGCCCGCGCGCAGTGACCGTGAGCATGCGCGGTATGCCTGGCAGTTTCTGTTTGCACCTTGCGCATCGTGCGTTTCCCGGGAGCCTTTTCTGGTACGTCATCGTGACGCGCCCGCCAGGTGTTCGCTTGGCGACTTTTCTGAACCGTCCGGATTTTTCTCGTCCTTTTGGCATGTTGCTCGTCAAGAATCAGAAGTGCTTTATAAAGCTTGCGACGACAGATGAGCAATGATCTCGATTAAAATTCGGGGAGTGTTTGACCGTTAACTCGGGTGGCTGGAAGGGGGTGTGGAGAGGGTGGCGGGCAGGGACAGTAAATATTATGCATCATCTCACGCGAGCTGCATGAACCGTCGAAGAAGAGTGCTAAATACGACTGAGGATAGGATGTAGGTGATGAGCCAGCCTGGATAATAGCCAAAGATATTGAACCATTGTCCGAAAGGCCTGACTTTCTCGTTTCCGATGATGATTTTTTTCACGCTGGTTCCTTTATATTTTTCTTCTGGCTGCACATATGTCCATGCTGTGCTGACCAGGATTTTCTTGTTGTATTCGTGGTTGTCTTCAGTGATGGTTATTGTGTAGTAGCCTTCGTCTCCCTTTGCCTGCCAGGATGCGCGTCCTTCACTGATCTCTTGCTCTGTCGAACCGATGAATTCAAGGGAGGGAACGCTCGTGATGCTCGCATTTCCTTTCAGGTACTTGTCGAATTCTGCAGTGATTACGAATTCTTGTCCTGGTGCGATTTCGAGGTAGGCCATGTGTGAAGAGAGCCAGCCAAAGAAGATGATGAGGGGTATGAATGTGTACAGGGTCGGCCGAAAGGATTGTTTCATGAGCTGGAATGAGAGTTCCATCATCTTTTTCTGCACAGCCATTGCCTTTTTTGGGTCTGTTTTGGAGAGTTCCTTGACTTGTTGCTGGTATTTTTTTTGTTCTTTCTTGAGCCTTTTGAGTTCGTCCTGCTTAGTTGTCCATTTGTAGACAAGTGTGACGAGGAGCGTGACGAGGAAGGATATGGCAAGTATGCCGAATATGGGAAATGGTCTGAAAAATTCGAGGAGGGATTGTAATGCCATGATTGGAGAAAAACCGGCAGTGCTTTATAAAGTTTATTGCAGGATGAGCAGAAGGTTTTTTATATATGCAAGAGTAAGAGAACATGTATGAGATGGGTGTTTGTGAGTATTGTCCTTGTGGTGGTCTCGTTTGTCTTGTCTTTTTTCTTGTTCAGCCTGTTGCCTGATCCGGTTGCGTCGCATTGGAATGCAAAGGGTGTTGTCAATGGGACAATGCCTCGCTTTTGGGGTGCTTTTTTTCTGCCGATAGTTGGTGCTGGTCTTTTTTTGCTCTTGCATTTCATTCCAAAGATTGATCCAAAGAAGAAGAATATCGCTCTCTTTCGTAAGGAATATGATTGTTTTGTCGCGATTCTGTTCTTGTTCTTGCTGTATATTCACGTGCTCACCCTTGCTTGGAACCTTGGCGTACAGGTAGATATGTTACGCTCGCTTATGCCTGCCTTTGCCGTGCTCTTTTTTGCGAGCGGGATTCTCATAGGTCATGCAAAGCAGAATTGGTTTATCGGCATTCGGACTCCTTGGACTCTGGAAAGTGAAGAAGTGTGGTTAAAGACACATCACCTGGGAAGTCGCCTATTTAAGGTGGTTGGAATCCTGAGTCTTCTCGGCATTATATTTCCAGAAATAGGGATTTTTTTGGTTGTAGGAAGTGCCATTCTTGCAGCAGTGATTACGATTATCTATTCTTACGTTGTGTTTAGGAAGAAGAGCGTCAGGAAGGTTACTCGCGGTTAGACAGCTTGTTAAGTTCAATTCAAAAAAGACTTTTTTAAAATTGGAAGGGGCCCTCGTTTCACTTGATTGGTAATTTTCCACAAGCATCTAACGCTGAACAAATATCTTCGATCATTGATTTTGTGGCAGTTCTGGCATGCTCAGCAAATTTCTCAGATTCATTGTGTTTTTCATACGCAAATATAATACCTCTTGATGAGTTGACAACCGCACCATACCCATCAGTATTAAAACAAGCCGTTAAATCTCTAGCAGTTCCGCCTTGTGTCCCATATCCTGGAACAAGAAATATTGAATTAGGCATAATTCTTCTCAATGTTTCTGCTTGTGCTGGATAAGTTGCACCAACAACTGCACCAATTGAAGAATATCCTCTTTTACCTTTGAGATTTTGAGCATATCGATTTATTTGCAAAGCTATCAGATTGTACATCTCAGTTGTATTAGCGGATATGTCCAATCCTAAGGGCTTGCCGCATAATAATATAGTAAAGTTTATATAGTTGATGTTCTCAGTGATTGTATGGAATCTAATGTTATCCTCGAGAAAAAGTTGTTGTATCTTTCGACGTTGAATGAACTTGATGCACGACATTATGTTGCTTTGTGGGCAATGGAATTGGGTTGGGGTGGAATTTCAAAAGTGCGCAAATTCACTGGTAGGTCGATGGATACCATCAGAAAGGGAATCAGTGAGATCGAAGATAAGTCGACTTTGTCTTTGAAAAATCAGGGGCGGTTGAGAAAAAAGGGTGGTGGACGAAAGAAAATCGTGCAGAAAAATCCCGAGATAAAAAAAACTATTGAGAATATTTTAGAAGAGACAACTGCGGGAGATCCGATGAGCGCAGTGAAGTGGACGAACAAGTCCACCTATGCCATTGCTCGAGAA
>JBDRSD010000039.1:0-104217 GCA_043825215.1 Nanobdellota archaeon | reverse complement strand
GTTGAAAGCTGTAGGTCGGGGGTTCGAAAAACTGCTTACAGAGCGCGGTTGACAGCTGACTGGCGGTTGGCTGTTCACGGATCGCTGTTAGCTGTTCGATTTTCCCCCCAGGCTCGCCATATTTTATCGAGGTTGAACATGCGCTTTGGGAAGAAGGAGTTGTTGGTTTTATTCCTGTTTGGGATAGGTGTTGTCGGGCTTTTTGTGGTGTTTTCAAAGGTTTCCCCTCTTGAGGTTCTCCGTTCTTTCAAGGGCGCAAAGCCATGGCACGTGTTCATGTTCTTTTTTTCCTCTTTTTTGGTTATGCTCCTCTTTTCGTTTCGCTGGATGGCAATTCTTCGGGCGCAGGGCCACAGGATTTCTGTCATGCATTTGCTGAAGTATCGCATTTGCGGGTATGGCATTGGCGTTTTGACGCCGACAGCAAAGGTCGGTGGGGAACCGGTGAGGATGATGCTTTTGAAGCGGGATGGTGTCGTGACAAAGGAGGGAGTCTCATCAGTTTTGACAGATAAGATCGTCGAGGTCAGTACAAACTTCTTGTTTTTCATTGTAGGGTTGATCATTCTTGCGATAAAGCTGACTATTCCGAGGAATGAGAAGATATTCATTTTCACAAGTATTATTGTGCTTGGACTTTTGATTTTCCTTTTCTATTATCAGATGCTTCGGGGAAAGTTTTTTTTCAAGAGAGTGTTCAGGTTGCTCGGCTTGGAGAGAGTGAAGCGCTTTGCGCCTTTTGAGAAAAAACTGCATGATATGGAGAGTATCATGATACGCTATCATTCTGAGCATAAGAATAATTTTTACATGGTAGTCTTCATTTCTATGTCGGGTTGGATTTTTACGTTCTTGCAGCTCTATTTCGCGTTCAAGATCATTGGTATTTCTCATATTACATTGACACACCTCTTCATCACAATCACCTCTGTTGGTGTGGCATTCCTTATTCCCATTCCCTTGGCGATTGGCGCGCTTGAAGCGATTCAGATCTCAAGCTTTGCCTTTATGGGTTTCTCCTCAGCACAAGCTGTAGCGATGGCATTCATGGTAAGGAGTTTGGATGTCTTCTGGGCGATCATTGCAGTGATCATCCTCTCGACGTATGGTCTTAATATCATGAAGATATTCAAGAAGAGCCTGGTGACTATGGATGAGGAAATAACCCGGATTAATGTCCACGGGACTACGGTCACGATCAGAAAGAAGAAGGTACAGGTGCCAAAAGAGGATTCTCGCCTGAAGGTATGGTATGGACGGGAATCAGCAAGGGTTCGCGAGTATGTGAAGAAGAAGCAGAAGGAATATGAGCATAGGCGTTTTATACGCCATATGTTCCGTCCGAAATAAGTGAGAGGTAGATGCTTGCCCAGAGCATGCCTTCGTCGCATTGATAAAATGGTGAGGAATAGGGTGTGCTGTCTGGGTTGAGGACTTCTGGGAATGTCTTGTGCTTCTCAATAAGTTCCTTTACCTTTTTCAGGTATTGTCCTGCCAGTTTTTTATCGTGTGGCTGGATGACTTCGATATAGGCCATGCCAAGATGCAACCAGGTTGTGTTTCCTTCATAGTTTGGGGCGAGCACTTTTGGCCAGAAGAGTTCCTTCTTCTTGTTTCTCGTATTGGTATATTTCAGGGGCAGTGGCTTGTCAAGTTTTTCTGTATGAATGCTTGTGAGTGCTTTCTTCTTGATGTTCTTGTCTGTGATGATATCAAAATAGAATGGGAAGGTGTTGGCATCACCTGCAACGTATTTGTCTTTATCCAGGTCGTCATAAAAGTATTTGCCATTCCAGAAATTGTCGAGAATGAGTTTCTCATAGTTGTATTTCTTGAGAGGATTTCTGAGATGAAGAGAGTTGAGTTCTTGTTGGAGGAGGCTGGCACAGCAGTTGTCATAGCAAGAGGAGTTTCTTTTATAACCGTCTTTCATGGAAGAGAAGTACCTGTGGGATTTGACAAGTCCGGTTGAAGAGTCAATCACTTTCTCCTTATACTCGAGTGCCTGTTCTTGTAGGAATGGTCTGTAGACTTCCACTAGATCTGTGGCTTTTGCTAGCCGTAGGCTGCGCAAGAGAAAGGGGAGTGAGTCAGTGGATTGGTGGAAGGAATTGACCGGGATGTTATCAGGGGTGATCTGGGTGGTGATGGCATTGTGCCTCGAAAAAATGGAGAGGGCATATTGGAGTGTGCGGTGGACTTCACCCTTGTAACCCAATTTGAGAAGTGGTCCTGTGCAGAGACCAAAATCCCTGGAATAGAATTGGTTGAAGTGGCCGGTGCTTGTCCTGAAGAATTGTTTTTTGGGGTCAAAGCAGTCGTTGATGATTGCTTTACAGATTGTTTTGTGATCTCCTTTGTATTGGTGAAATCCTTTAAAGGATAATTTCCTTCGATACATTCGGAGTGATTCTTTGAGGAGTCGAAGCATCAGAATTTTGCCTTGTCGATTTTGAGGATGTAGCCGATGAATTTCACGACGATGTGTAGGATTGGGCTTGCGACAATGATGGTGAGTATCGCCAAGGGTGCGGGGATGAATAAGATAAAGGAGAAGAGCAGTCCTCCGATGACGAAGTCGAGTTGGTCAAAGGGAAAGAAGCTCTTTCCTGGCGGAATCTTTGCCTGCCGCTTGAAAAAAGATTTTGCGCTGTCTCCGACAAGCGCTCCGAAACCCAGGAGGAATCCGAGCAGGATGGTCTTCCAGAGGGTGAGACTTGAGTAATTGATGAGCGAGATCTGTTGGAAAAAAGGATATGTGGAAAGAAAACGCTGCAGAAGAACGATGACGATTGCGAGGATTGTCCCCATGATGACTCCTCGCCAGGTCTTGTTTGCCCCGAGCAAGCGCTGTCCCCGAAAGCTTTTTCCGCAGTCGATAGGTTTTGCTAGGAAGGCAAGTGTCTTTCGAAAGAAGTTCGGTGCCATGTTGGCAAAGTATGCTGGGAGGAAATAATACAGGGCTGCGATGATGAGCATGTCGTCAGAAGAGGATTGCTTGTTTATAAATATTGCCTAAAACAGCTTCTTTATCTTGATCTTGCTGATCATGAGGACGCTCATGAGAAGGAGTAGTGCTGTGATGATGTATTGTGAAGGTTCGAAGAAAAGAAGTACAGGAAAGAGGATGCCGTTCAATGTTATTGGCGTGCCAAGATAGGTCTTGTTGTCAGGGCTTGTCACCTTGATGACATTGTACCTGGCAAGGCGGTATGCCCCGCAGCCGACGAGAACGAACGCGGCGAAGGTAAGGGGGAGGTAAAATGAGTACTTGAGCATGAGGAGGGTTGTGATGGCGACGCCGAAGGAAACGAGGTCTGCGAGGCTGTCAAGCTGAAGGCCGAGGAGGCTTTCGCGTTTCAGGAAGCGGGCGATGCTTCCGTCGAGGGAGTCGAAGATGACTGCGACGAGGATGAAGATCGCTGCGAGGGTGAATTCCCTGTTCAGGCTGAAGTAGATGCTGATGAGCCCTGAGGTGAGGTTGAGGAAGGAGACTGCGTCGGCAAGGTAGAGCTGGAGGTCAAAGACCTTTTTTTCGACAAGAACCATCTTGGTCTTTTGCAGCCAGTCCTTGAGTTTCTCCTTTTCTGAGATGAATCGCCTGTTCGTCCTGTTGATGAGCTTGATCGAGCGTTCTCTTGTTTTTTTGATGAAGTCTTTGGTCTTGTTCTTTTTCATGGGAGTGTACCAAGGATGCTTGTCCCCGCCTTGACGTGATCGCCAACCTGTGCGGTAACTTTCACTTGGGACGGGATTATGAGTGTGACTTGTGAGCCAAGTGTGATCATCCCGATCCTCTGTCCTGCAAGAATGCGGTCTCCTTTATTAATCTTCGGGATGATCCTCCGTGCGAGGAATCCTGCGATGAGGAGTACTTTCACCTTGATTTTTCCAGAGATGAGTATCTCGCAGTGCTCGTTTTTGAAGGTTGATTCTGGTTGTGATGCGATGAGAAATTTTCCTGGCCTATGGGTGATGTACTTGATCTTTCCTGCTATCGGTGCCCTGTTTACGTGTACGTCAAGGACGCTCATGAAGATGGAGATGAGGGTACCTGCCTGAGCCACATCTGAGACAGTGACAGGTATTATCCCTATCCCTTTTGGTATGGCTAACCTGCTCCTTCTGAATCTCTCGATGGTGATGATTTTTCCGTCAGCTGGGCTGATGAGGTAGTTTCCTTGTGGCGGTGTTCTTTCAGGATCGCGCAGGAAATAGAACCTGTAGAAGAGAAGGAAAAGGATGATGATTCCGCCAAGGATGATGAGAAGGAGTGGAACGATGTTCATGGTCTGAGCCGCTTGATTATGTCCATGACTTTTTTCCCGTCTGCTTTTCCCCTGAGTTCTTGCATGGCAAGTCCCATGAGGCCGCCGATAGTGACGTCGGAGTGTTTCTTGATGAGTTTTTTTACGACTGTCTCGATTTCTTCGTCTGATATGCTTTTGTATTTGGAAAAGTCTGGTTTCTTTCCTTGGGCGATTGTTATGAGTATCTCTGCGATTGCTGATTTTGTTATCTCGTTCTTGCTGAGTTTTTCAAAGAGGGAATCGATGTGGTCTGTGATGTTGATGTCAAGTTTGTATCGTGCCTTGATGTCTTTTGGGGTGAGGACGAGGGTTTCTGCGATGAATCCTGCATTGATGGCAGGATACGCGCGGGCATATTTCTCAAATGGTATCTTTTCGCGTATGATCTGTCGCGTAAGGTCTTTATTGAGGTGATAGGTCTTCACAAGTTCTGCTTCTTGTTCTTCAAGTGTCTTTCCTACGGTAATTTCTTGGTTTCCAATGTTGATGATGGGAATGTCTGTCTCAGGATACATGCGATGCGCCCCTGGCATTGGTCGAAGGAATAATGTTGTGAAGTCTGGTTGCGCCCCTCTGACCTCTTTTTCTACCTTTTTTCCTGTCTTGATAAGCTTAAGTTGTCTTTCGATTTCGTATGCGATGACTTTTGGGATTGATCTGTGTTCCTGGAATCCCTTGACCTCGACGCGTGCTCCTCCGGTGATGGACACGTTCACGTCCTGCCGGATTGTTCCGATCCCGCGTTTCATGCCGTCGACTGAGCGTAGGATCATGCCGATCTTCTCTGCTGCTTCTTTGGCTTCTTCTGGTGTGGAAAGGGAGGGGTCTGTCGCGATCTCGATTAAGGGGATGCCGAGGCGGGAGAGATTGTACGTGTCGTGGTCCTTCTCTCGTTTGATGGGTTGGCATGCTTCTTCTTCCAGGCAGACTGTGGGAATCCCAATCTTCTTTCCAGAAGAAAGTGTGAGGTGTCCGTTTCTTCCGACAAGTGCTGTGCGCTGGAATCCTGTGGTGTTGGATCCATCAATGACGACCTTTCTCATGAATTGGAAGTGGGAGGGTATAGTCGCGTTGAGGAGCTTGCATACTTTCAGGCAGGCAGTGATTGCTTCAGGATTCGTATTGTGTGGTGGTTCTTCGTCGAGTTCCACAAGGCAAGTGGTGTCGTGATATCCTTGATAGAGGAAGTATTTTGCCTTGGATTCTTCGTGGCGTGCTGCGCTGTCTATTCCGCCCAGTTCTCCCGCACTTGCGCGAAGCCTGCGCTTGACAGTAAAGTCGGCAGCGTCTTTTCTGATCTCGCAGGGGCAGGAGCAGAAGAGCTTTTTTCCTGCGAGTTGCTGATGGATCTCAAGCCCTGCGCGAAAGCCGATTGCCTTGTAGTCGGTCATGTGACACTCCTTTCGGATATTTCTTCCCGCAGGTTTTTTTCAAAGAGTTCCTTGATCTTGTCTTTCTTGTTGTGGGAGAGCAGCCAGGCAAGCTTGATGTATGCTGTTTCTGGTGTCATGTCGCATTGGTTTCCTATGACCCCTGCTGAAATGAGTTCTCGGCCGGGAGTGTACACGTTCATGTTGACGCGTCCATAGATGCATTGGGACGCGAATGCGACCGGCATTTTCTTTGCGAGTTTCTTTATGGCATCGTAGATTTTGATATTTTCGTCTGTGTGTTTGTCGATTTTCTCTGTTGGCATGTGGCCGAGTGCGAAGCCTTCGATGATGAGGCCATCATACTTTTCATAGAAGAGGAGTTCGTCTGCGAACATGTGTGTTCGTGATTTGAATAGTCCTACTTTTAGGTTCTCGTTGATCTTTTTGAGCGTGAATGCTCCTTGGGAGCCTGTTTGTAGTGTCAGTTGTTCTATCTTGTTGCCTGTGATGCGTGCGATTGGATCTATGTTGATGGGTTTGAATGCGTCTCTTCGTGTGGTGTGCATCTTACGGGTTTTGGTTCCTGGCAGGATGAGGCATGAGGTGTCTTCGGTTGTTTCGTGCATGCAGATGGCAACTCCAGTCCATTCTGTGTTGGTTGCGAAGGTGATTGCTGAGATGAGGTTTGTTTTGGCATCGCTTGAGGGTCTGTCGCTGCTTCTTTGGCTGCCGACAAGGATGATTGGGATGGGTGGGTTTTCGAGGATGAATGTGAGTGCGGCTGCTGTGTAGTGGAGGGTGTCTGTGCCGTGGGTGATGATGATTCCTTCTGCACCTTTTTCAATTTCTTCTGCTGCTGCCTCTGCGATCTGGTTGTAGTGGGAAAAGCGCATCATCTCTGATTGGATGTTTGAGATGAGCCTGGATGAAATTTCTGCGAGGTCTTGGATTTCGGGAAAGAGTCCGATGATGTCCTCTGGGGAGAATTGTGCGATGACAGCGCCTGTGGTGTAGTCGACCTTGCTTGCGATGGTTCCTCCTGTGTGGAGGATGGTTATCTTTTTTCCTGTTTTTGGTTTTCGTTGGGGGTGTATTATTGGCTTGTCTTTTGGAGCTTCGAGGACCTTGATGCCTTTGATGTCTTTTTTTTCAAGGATGATGTTGTATCCTGAGGAGAGCTTGATGGTGAAGGGGTCTTCGGTGATGAGCCTTCCTTCGATCGATTCGGTGGGGAGGGTGATCTTGACAAGGCTTCCTGTCTTGATGTTCATGGTCTGTACAAATCCAATAAGGTTTATAAACGTTATTCTTTTGGCATGAGGAACAATCTTTAAAAACCCGGAGGCTTTTGAATAGGTATGCTGGTCTATTTCCTCTTTGCAGTGGGGCTCTTCTTCCTTGTCAAGGGAGCAAGCGTCTTTGTCAAGGGAGCGGCAGCGCTTGCGAAAAGGTTGCACATGTCGAACCTGATGATCGGATTGACTGTCCTTGCCATGGGGACAAGCCTTCCGGAGTTCATCATCAATGTTGTTTCTGCTGCCAAAGGGAATACGGGAATCGCACTCGGGAACATCGTCGGGAGCAACATGGCAAATATCATGCTGATCCTCGGGATCACGGCCATGATTTCTGTTGCGAGACTGGATGGCTCGTCGCTCTGGCGGGAGATACCATTTAGTTTTCTCTCGATCATCGTCATTATCATCCTGGCAAATGATGTCATCCTGAATAAGGCACAGGAGAACGTCTTCACGAGGGGTGATGGCCTTATCCTCCTCTCCTTCTTTTTGCTCTTTGTCTATTACATCTTCCTTCTCGTGAGGAATGCTCGGCATGACGCGGTCGCGAGGGATGTGCATGTGAAGGACTATGCCTCCTATGAGATATTTGGCATGCTCGCCATTGGCATGTTTGCCCTGTATGTGGGCGGGCAGTGGACTGTTGATGGCGCTGTCCACATCGCGACCATGTTTGGGCTGTCTGAGTTTGTCATCTCTGCAACCATCATTGCGATCGGCACAAGCCTTCCTGAGCTGGTCATCTCGATCATCGCTGCGGCAAGGCATGATGTCAGCCTTGCAGTGGGAAATATCATCGGCTCGAATATCTTCAATGCATTCTTTGTCCTCGGGGCGACCTTTGTCATCCATGACGTGCCCTTTACGCCAATGCTGAACTATGATCTCCTGTTCCTTCTTGTTGCGACCTTCTTATTGTTCATGTTCGCGTTTGTGGATAGGAAGCATCAGATCAGTAGGAAGAACGGGTTGGTCTTTATCGGCATCTACGTGCTCTATATCGTGTACTTATTGGGCTTTCGTTGACTTGAGCTTTTTAACAGCGTTCTTGAATGCCTCGACTTGCTTCTCGGTGAGGTTGCCGTATTTGAGGTAGGCAATCTTGATATTTCTTAGAAAGGGACTTCTCTTATAGAATTCGTCAGGAATCTTGAAGAGTTTGATCATTTTAGGATCAGTTATTTCTCCTGCCATTTCTTTTGCTTCGCAGACATCACAGACGAGATATCTGCTTCTGTTGGTTGCTTCGACGTATTTGATATTGCAGCGCTTGCATTTCTGCTTGTATGTGATGACCATATATTCCTTATCACAAGCCTAACTTAATAAAGGTATGCTTTATTGGCTTGGTATATTTTATTGCAAGAGTTAGAGCTTCAATGTGTGACTGTGTTTTCTCAAGATAGATGACATCCCCTTTTATTGTTCTTCCTATGGACTTTAGCTTAAATCCGAACTGGTAATAGAATGGGATTGATCTCGCGTTTTTCCAGAAGACCATCAGTTGTATGGTCTTGATTCCGTCTTTTGTGAATGCGAAGAGTATTCTTTTCATAAGTTTTCTCCCTATTCCTTTTCGCTGGTATTTTGGGAGGACAGTGATATCATTTATGATCCCTACTTTCTTTTTCTCTATCTTTCCCGAGATTGCTGCGATAATCTTGTGGCTTTTAATGAATACGAAATTGTATTGCGGATATTTCTTGAGATATTTGGAAGTCCATTCGGCAATCTCGCTTTGAGTCGCAAATGGGTTTGCATGGCTATATAGCGATGAGACCTTTCTTATATCCGTTTGTTTCATCGGTCTTATCATGGTTGCTCCCTTTTCAGCGTATATTCTCTTCATTTTTCTTCATTTCTTTGAACGGGTTTCTTACTGTCATTCCTTCTCCTGTAAAGTCTTTCTCATTTTCGGTAATGATGCCTGTGATGTTGTTCTCCTTGAGTGTTGCGATGATGAGTGCGTCCCAGAATTGCTTTTTGCTCTGAATTGCGGAAAGCACGGTTTTTCCAGAATAGTTGATAACCTGGAAGTTTTTGCAGGAGAGGATTGCTCCGATGATCGTTTCTGCATCCTTTCTGCTGAGTGGTTTTTGGATTTTTTTCGTAATGACTGCTGCGAATTCAGCCAGTATTTGGTTTGTGATTACAGCTTCCTCTTTTCCATCGAAGATACTCTTTATCAGTTCTTTGCAGGTTTCTCTTTTCTTCTGGTATGCGGTGTCGAAAGCGTATACGAGGATGTTGGTGTCAATGGCGTTCATGCAGTTCATCCCTTTTTTCATAGGTGATTTTTCCCATATCTATTCCTTTTTCAAGAAGCGCCATACACGAGTCAATATATTCCTTTTTCTGGCTCCACTCAGTGAGCGCTTCGGTTAGTGCTTTGGCAAGCACTCCCTTTTGTCTTCCGTAAAGCTGATATGTTTTTTTCCGGAAGATGGCTTCTGTTTCGTCGTCCAGGCTGATGGTTATGGTTCCCATAGATGTAAGTATATATTGATATATTTAAATATTTCGATATATATTTAAATATTTGGTGATTAAGAAGGTGTTATCCGTAATAGCTTGGTTTTTCTGCTTCCATTTGCTTTGCGCTTGCTGTCCTGAATTGGCCTTCAAGATCCGCGTATGCTTTCTGGATGTCTTTTGATGCGGATGGCCTGACGACTTCAAGGGCCTTGTCGAAGTGGGATGCGTTGACGCGTGTTGCCTTGAGGTTACTGTCGCGAAGAGCGATGATTGCTGCTTCCCTGCAGACGGCTTCGATGTCTGCGCCGACGTATCCTTCAGTCTTCTTGGCAAGGTCTTCGATGAGGGCATCTTTGCCTTTGCCGTTCTCTGGCTCTTCTTCTGATTTTTTCTTTTTCTTCTTTCCTTTATCAGTTGTGTCACCGTCTTCAATGGGTACGTTTTTCAGGTGGATCTTGAAGATTCCTTTTCTGGTCTCAAGGTCTGGGACTGGTGTGAGGATGATCCTGTCAAAGCGCCCCGGCCTGAGCAGTGCGGTGTCGAGGATGTCTGGCCTGTTTGTCGCGGCGATGATGACAATGTCTGCAAGGATCTGCAGGCCGTCCATCTCGGTGAGGAGCTGGTTGACCACGCGTTCTGTCACATGGTTGTCGTTTGTTGCGCTCCTGCGGGGTGCGATCGAGTCAATCTCATCAAAGAAGACGATGGTCGGGCTTGCCTGGCGTGCTTTCTTGAAGATCTCACGTACTGCACGCTCACTCTCGCCTACCCATTTGGAGAGGAGTTCAGGTCCTTTTACGCTGATGAAATTTGCCTCTGTCTCGCGCGCGACTGCCTTTGCGAGAAGCGTCTTTCCAGTCCCTGGCGCGCCATAGAGTAGTATGCCTTTTGGTGGTTTCACGCCGAGGCGTGTGAAGACTTCTGGGCTGTGTAATGGCCATTCAACAGCTTCCTTTAATTGTTGTTTGACATAGTCGAGACCGCCGATATCAGTCCATCTAATGTTTGGAATTTCTATCAATACTTCTCTCAGTGCAGATGGCCTGACTACTTTAAGAGCCTCTCGTAAATCCTCGATTGAAACAACCAGTCTTTCAAGTATTTCTTTGGAAATCTCTTGATCTTCATTTTCTTTTAAGTTGATGTCTGGGAGAACTTTGCGCAAGACAAGCATTGCAGCTTCCCGTGCTAATGCTGCCAGGTCTGCTCCTACAAATCCGTGGGTGATCTCTGCAATCTTATTCAGGTCCCGTTCAATGCCTTTCATTCTCACTTCTGTGTAGAATCCTTCATCAAGTATTTTGAGGTCGATAAGTTCTGCAATTGAATCTCGAAGCTTTTCTGACATTGTATTATGGTCTTTTAATAGTTTATCTTGAGTAATATTAAGAAAATGTACGCGGGGATCTTCGTGTCCCCAAATATCTTTTTGTCTCTCCAATTCACGTAAATTTTTTATAAGGTTATTGAAATGAGATTTCTCCTTGAATCTTTCTTTGATTTCATTTAACCTTTTTTTATGAGATGTTGGAGGTTCAATTTCTTTCTCAAGTGCATTAATCTGGTTTTTCTTCGTTTCAATTTCGCTTTTGTTAGCTTGAATTTTTTGATTAAATTGTTTAATGAGCATGATTATTCTTCTGATTGTGGATTCATCTGCCTTGCTTTTTTCTGTTTCCTGTTCTTGAATCTTCTTTTCTTCCTCTTTTACTTCTGTTTTTAATCGTTCGATTTCTCTTTTATGCTCATTGATCTGTTTTTCAAGAGCCTTTATCTCTCCATCAGCTCTTTTTTCAATAATATCTCTTTTATATTTTAGTTCAATTTCTGCAATATCATCATAATAAGTTCCATGTTTTGGCATGTTCCTCGTATGAATCTTCAGAATATTTAGTCGTCCCTCTTTTCCTGGGACTCCAATCTCGATTTCTCTATCAAAGCGTCCTGGTCGTCTGAGTGCAGGGTCGAGGGAGTTGGGAATGTTTGTCGCAGCGATCACGACGACTTTTCCGCGGCTTTTCAGCCCGTCCATGTTGGCGAGGAGTTGTGCGACGACGCGCCGTTCGACTTCTCCCTTGGACTCTTCGCGTTTGGACGCGATGGCATCAATCTCGTCGATGAAGATGATGGAGGGCGCGCTTTTTTCTGCCTCTTCGAATTTCTTTCTCAAGTTTTCTTCAGATTGCCCGTAAAATTTTGACATGATTTCCGGACCGTTAATCACAAAGAAATTAGAATTTGTTTCATTGGCAACAGCTTTTGCAAGAAGTGTCTTTCCTGTGCCAGGAGGGCCATGTAAAAGTACTCCCTTTGGAGCTTCGATTCCAAGTCTCTCAAAGATTTCAGGGTGTTTGAGCGGCAGTTCCACCATCTCCCGCACTTTCTTGATCTCGTCTTCGAGCCCGCCCACGTCTTCGTAGGAGATATCGATTGTCTTTTCTTCCTTAAGTTCCACGGCTTCTGGATTGAATATGACTTCCGTGTTCTCGGTGATGAGAACAGGTGTCTTTGGAAGGGTATCGACGACGATGAATTTGAAGTCGCCAAAGCCGAATCCCATCATGGTCTCGTCGATCATGGAAAAGACGTCTGGAAAGAACGGATCGTCCAGCATTGCTGTCCGCCTCCTGCGGGTTCCGCCAAGGGAGACGATGTCTCCTTTGACAACTGCTCGTCCGAGGAGTCCTTGCTTGAAAAAGACAGGGTTTGCCCGTATCATCACACCCTTTCTGGCAGGGGAAATTGTTACTTTCTTTGCTTCTTTAACGCTTTCTGGTTTTTTAACGTCGACCATCTCTGAGATGGATGTCTTCGCATTTCGCCTGATTAAGCCATCCATCCTGATGATATTGAGGCCGATGTCGCCGGGAAGGCTTCTGTCTGCGATGGCAACTGTTGTGCGCCCGCCCTTGATCTCGACGATGTTTCCTGGCCGGATGTCAAGGGCGCGCATGAAGCTGGAATCTATTCTGACGATGCCTTTATTGACATCATCTTGCATTGCTTCCTGCACTTTGAGTTTTATCGCTTCCATGCTTTCCCCTGGAAAAGACCAATCTGGGGGCATTTATATACTTTACGTCAATTTGGGTGAGTTGTGATTCGTTTGTCGTTATTCGTTTGATTATGGTCTGAACTGCATATAAATGTCCGGCGACAAACGATAAACTACCGACTACTAAACGACGAACTACTTTGCCTGGTCCTGGTCTCCTATGCGTGGCAGTGGTATTGGCGCTGGAAGGTTGAGTTCCCTGCTCAGAAGGAGTGCCTGCACATTGCACTTGTTGAGTACATGATTGAGGGTTGGTGTCATGACCTCTTTTGGGATCTTCTTGTCCTTTTTCCAGCCGGAAATGATTGCCTTTCCCTCATCCTCGGCACAAAGGTAGATGACATCCCCGTCTATGATGATGTTGCCGATGTCTGGCTGGTATTTGGTCGTGAACTGGAAGGTGAATTTCAGGGCTGATTTTCCTGCACCTACAGATATCTTGACATCTTCGACGCTCTTTATGGCGACGTTGTTTGCGATGTTGATCTTTCCCTTGATGATGTTCTTTCGTTCAATAAGCATTTTGGAGAGCTCAAAGCCAATGATTGTCATGCTATCACCAAGGGTGAAAATGGCTGTGTATTATTTAAACCCTTCGGTCAAGACTGCTGACGAAAACTGCTAACCGTGCCCAGCTTACTGCTCACCGGTATTCGACCGGTTTGCCCTCATTTCAGTGAAAGAACCTCAGCACATATCAGCATTAGGTTGTTCCGACATCACTCGCATTCAGCCGTTTTTCAATGGTCCTTGCGATTCCTATCAGCTCTTTTTCGTCCTCTTCCTTTGCATAGTTGAGGGTGAGGCTGACAAAGGACTTGTCCTTGTAGAAGAGGAGATAGAATATGGATGAGTCGCCAAGGTCAATCCTGTAGATGATGCCCTTCTCTCCGATGCTGATGTTCTTTTCCATGGCAAAGTCGGTCTCATTGAAGCTTTGTGTGGATAGTTCAAAGATGTTCTTGCTTTCCTTTCTGGTGTGGTATTGGATGATCTGGCTGCCAAAGGAGGCATTCTTGTCCTTGATCGTGACTGAGGTAGTTTCCTGGCTTTCCACTCCCGGAGGGCTCGTGTTTGATCTTTTGTAGTCAGAGATCTCGCCAAATCCTGATCTTTCGATGTCCTTCATGCGAAGGAGGTAGTCGTCAGGAGGGGAGGGTGTGCAGGCGGAGAGCAGGAGAAGTACGAGAATGACTGCTCCTATAAACGCGTAGTTCTCCATCATGGTTTTGTTCAGTTCTTTGGCGTATTTAAATATTGCTGGTTCTTTCGGATTTTTTCGGGATCTCTCGAAAATTCATGTCTTTTTTCCTGCAAAGCTTTATGAAGGATTGTGTGTTGCAGAGATGTATGCGAATCGTCCTATACATCTGCGTCGTATTGCTTATTGCCATTGGAGCATGCGACAACAATACTGAACTCATCCCGCAGGAAAATGGTTCGATCGTTGTCTTTTTCTGTCCAAGGGATAATTGTAGTGCGATTGTTCATGATGCGATTGCTCTGAATAGCGACATTTCCTGTGCATTCTACGATCTGAGTGATAAGGCGATTGTTGATATTCTCGTGGAAAAAAATGCCCGTGTAGCAATTGATGACGAGGAATCCTTTGGTTTGGGAACACCGGTGAAGGCCAAGGGCATCATGCATGATAAGTTTTGTATCTTTGAAAGACAGATAGTTCTTACAGGATCGTATAATCCAACCACTGTGGGTGAGCATCACAGGAATAATATTGTCATCATCAATTCAGCATATCTTGCGAAGAATTATCTTGATGAGTTTGATGAGTTGGAGAGAAATGTCGTGCAATCAAAGAAGCAAGCAGTGGCATACCCTTTGGTTAATGTGAGCGGGATTCTTATCGAGAATTATTTCTGCCCAGAAGACGCATGCGAAGAGCATGTTGTTGCTGCCTTGCAAAATGCAAAGGAAAGCATCTATTTCATGACGTATTCATTCACGTCGTATCCGATTGCTGGTGTCCTGATTGAGAAGAAAGACGATATCGAGATTCGTGGGCTTTTTGATTCTCAGCAAGTGCGGGATTACAGCATGTATTTTTCGCTAGAGAAAGCCAGCATTCCTGTGAGAATTGATAATCAACCCTATCTCATGCACAACAAGGTCTTCATCATTGATAATGAGACGGTCATCACAGGCTCCTTTAATCCGACGAAGAATGCGAACGAGAATAACGATGAGAATATCATCATTATTCACGATGCAGGAATTGCACAGCAATATGTCGAAGAGTTTGAGAAGTGGTGGGGCGAAACATTTAAATAGTAAATTATTATTAACAGATTGTTAATTATTATTAACTCTCTGTTGTCTGGAGAAAGTAATGGAAAAGACGACAATAATAATAGTGAAATACCTTTATGTCAAGAGGATCATAGGTGGAAAGCACATTCCAGAAGACAGAATAATAATGCAAAGAAAGAGATTGCTGAGAAAAGAAGAATGCAAACTTTTTGAGAAAGACTACAAGAAATTGGTCAATGATAAGATAATCTTACGCATGAAAAAGAGAACTGGAAAGGGATGTGATTGGCACATCACTTTGAATCCAAGAATGCTTGAAAAAGCATTGGAGATAATTCAATGATTAACTATGGAATATTTTGTGAAGTGTATGGCAAGACATTAAGGAATCTTGTGCTTGAATATATCTTGATTATCGACGAATTAGATTGGGCTACAAGCGAGCTTGCCCAAGAAGCAAGCATATCACGACCTAAAGCATATCAAATTGTCAAAGAATTGCTAAAAGAAGGCATAGTAAAGAAAAGCAGAATTGTTGCAGGTACACAGCTGTACAGCCTGAATCATGAGAACAGATATGTGAAAGTGCTGAAATTTAGTTTCAAACAGTGCTTGAACCTTGTTGAAGAATCTCCAAAAAGGACTCAGAAGAACACAACACACAATCACCAGACAATTGAAGTTGATTGCATTTGATATTTTAGATATTCATATCTGCAATTCAATCAAAACGCATCCTGAAATGCTGTATTTGTCCAAAGATCCCTTGTTCAATAATGTATTGGACAAAATCCTGCATGCATGGTCGGATATCCTCACGAGGATCTGTCATTGCTCTTCTTAATGCTGACAATGATTCCTCGGTTCCGATTTCCATAAGATAAAATAATACTGTTGAACAGATCTCAGGATCTTTATAGAACTGCTCTTCCAGCAGACTTACAACATCCTCTACTTCATTGCTTTCCAGATATATTGCATCTATTGCATCTCTTTGAATATTTTTTTCAGAATCACCGAGAAAAAGTCTAGCTATCCTTATTCTGCAATCATCACTGGTTCCACAATAACTAAGTTGGTTGGATACCTGCTCTCTGACCACTGACTCTGGTTCCTCCTCAAGAAAATCAGTAATAATATCACATAATCCAGGTTCATCCCTGTCAACTAATTGGTCAATAGCAGCAAGTCGTACAATAGGATCCTCATCTTCCAATAATGGTATGAGCTTCTCTGATGACTCATCATAGTATTCCCAAAACAGCTTGTTTTTGTACACATAATTCGCTGAATGCCAATCAAGAAGTGTGTCTCTGTCAAGTTTCTCCTGCTTTCTTATTGAATGAAAGAACTCCAATGATTCGGGCATTCCAAGCGAATACAATGCATCCAGGACAAAATTAAGAGTATAGTAATTCTGCTTCTGATACTCTTTAATCAACAATTCTGTGGCTCTGGGATCTTTGAGTTCACCAAGACCCAAAACTGATGACTGGACTATTCCGTAATATTCATCATCCAATCCCTGGACAAACACATCAAAACAAGTGGAATCTGCATGTGATCTGAGAAATCTCATTGCTTTTTCACGAATCTCAATATTTGGATCATGCAAAGCGGGTTGAATCAAGGCGTCCATTACCTGCCTTGGCACTTCTGGTTTCTTATACTCATTTCGTCCTATCCCAACATTCTGATATTTGTCTGAAAGGTGCTCAGCAGCCACCAACCGGATATTATCTAACTCATTCTCCAGCATTGAGATCAGCTTGTCGTCATCGGCATCTCTGAACAACACTTCAATCTCTTGCTTTCCTGTGAGAGCCAATTGCTCCTTTGCATCTGTCCCACAGGAAATATTATCCCAGCTCAGTCCATGTTCGTATGGATCCCAATCTGGTAGTTCCTGTTCTTTTTCTATGTGCATCTTTGAAATGCCAAACCACACCATAGCATCATCGTAATTGCCTAACCTGCGATTGAACTCACCAATCAGATATGGGACTGACCAATCTGATTCCTCAGTATATGTTGCCATCAGGCGGGATATGGCCTTGTCTCTGAACTCATCACCAAGCTCCTTGCCAGAAACCCAGCTTGCCCTTGTATAGAAATCTCCAAAAAAGTCATCATCTTTGCCCGCAGCAGTATAGCAGAGCTCAGTAATTACAACCTTATCAGACGAGCCAAGGCCGTATTTACTCTTCTTTTCCAATTCCTCAGACACGGCCTGTATTATTGGTAATGCAGCCCTAAGGGCCTCAAGATTCTTCTGCACATCCTCACTTGGTTCAGAAAAATCGCTGGTATAAAGACATATTTTGCATTCAGGACAACAAGCATACATGCTGTCCAAGACATTATCGCCAAAATAGAAAGGTCGAAGATCAGTCCCTTGTCCATGAATTGATGTAGAAATAATGGATGTGGTTTCAACATCTGTGCTACAGATAGGACACTGTTCAATTTCAGTTACGCTGGTGGTGCCATTCGCAGGAACACTTGATCCTGCGAGAACAGCAGTTGTAACAGCATACATAATGCCTCTTTTTGCGAAGGCACCCAGATTCTTGCCTGCCTGATATACTCGATCAAGGACGGACTCTAATGCCATGTTACAGGAATACGTATTGCATATTTAAGTTTTTGTCTTTCATTGACGCGTATGAAACACAGTCATAACGAGAATATCCTAATCATCCACGATCCTGGAATTGCGTTGCAGTATGCCGAGGAGTTTGAGAAGTGGTGGAGTCTTTCAGGTTAGGTCTTCCAGCTTGCAGGATTCTGCCATCCCCAGGTTTCAGCGGCCTTCTGAAGTTCCTTTTGGACTGTGTCATATTGCAGGGAGTATCGAAGCTCGCGTTCGTCTTCTTCTTGTGCGATTCGCAGATCCTTATCATTTTCTATGACTCTCAACTTAAGATCGAGTTGGTTGTTGATTGCGACGAGCACCCGGTGGTTGCCATTGAAGATGAGATATTTGTCGCCAGATTGGATGACATAGGGTTTCTTCAGTTTTCCCTTATGAAAATAGCCCAGGATTTGTTCTTCCCATTCTATTGTTGATGTTATGGGATCAGTGAATGCAACTCGTTCCTCTAGTTCTTGGTAGGAGCTGGTTATGTCTTTCATGAAGAAGGGGATGTTTGGATATTTTTTAAACTTTCTTTGCTTTTGTCTTCTTTTTTCTCATATCAAGGCAAAGCCTGTCTGGCCCTAAGAAAACAAGCGAGAGTGTGGCAAGAGATAGTCCAAAATCCCGCAGTGCGAGTGGGGAGAGGCCGAGGGATAACGTGATTCCAAAGAGGTGCAATCCGAGTATGAGTGCGGCGATTCTTGTATATAATCCAAAGAGGAGGAGGAGTCCGAGGAATATTTCAACTGACCCATTGATGAGGACGATTGTTGCAGGAGAAAGGATATTTGCAACGAATGCAGGTACAAAACCTGTCCAATTTGTTGGTGCATAGACTTGCATGATGCCAAAAATGATGAAGACGAGTGCCATACTCCATCTGAGGAGGAATCGTCCGTATTCTTCTTTGAGATAGTTCATTGTAAGGCTCCGACTGGTGTGAATTCGCCCATGTGAACTCCCATTCTCATGAGCATGGCTACTTTTGATGTCCCGTGCTGTTTGACGAATGCGTTTTCGAATTCTTTTGCTGTCCCACAATAAGGGGTAATCGCTGCCGCTCTTCCCGGATGCTTTGGAAGATATGCGGTGATGTCATAGATCTTGTCTTGGTACCCTACCCAGCAGTCACTTGGCGTGTTATGTTTCTGTAAGTCGGTTGTACTGATTGTGGGGTTGTTGGTTTGATTTGGCATCATTGGGCCTGGCATTGTTGTGGTTGGTTGTTGCTGGGACGTGGCAACGATCATATCGGCGTTCTTGATACTAAAGAATAGAGTGGTCAGGATGATTATGAGTGCAAGTCCGAGTATGCTGAGGAAGTATTTCATCCCGTGGATGTCCTGCATGACCTTTAAAAATATTATGGATGATTGGTGCTTTTTCTATTCTAATATTTGCATTATATCTAAAAAAGTATAACATTATAAACAATAAAATATATAAATAACCTGAAGTATGACTTTATGAAATGAGGCTTTCCTCGTTTCACGACCGAAAACTTTATAAACGAAATATATTAAAAAAGAGATAATATTATATGTGATTAAATAGCATTGTCGGGTACTATGCAAAAAAACAGCGATAACAGTGGTTGGAAATCGGCTTGAACTGGATATTGTAGGGTTGTTTAATGACGACGTCGGGGCTTCGTATTCTATTAATGAGATCGCTCGTCGCTTGAATAAGAAATACCCGTACATCCACAAGAAGGTTACATCATTTCTCAAAGACGGAATTTTGCAGGAGACGATCATCGGCCGAAGCCATCTCTGTTCTATCAACCTGGAAAACGATGAAGCTATCCTGCTCCTGTCGCTCAATGCGGCAAAGAGAAAATCGGAAAGCTTAAAAAAGGACGCGAGGGTAAGACAAATACTTGCCCATCTCATTGATGTTGGCGAAGAAAAGGGGGCAGTGGCAATCATACAGAGAGGTGAGAATATACTCTTTATTGCTGACGGCAAGGCTCCATTTCTTGACCTGAAACATGTGCAGGTATTATCCAAAGACGCATATCAAAAAGAAGTGCTTGCCAATCCTGGTCTCCAGCAAACAACTGTGATTCTCTACTCCTTTGAACGCTATTATTCGCTCATGAAAGAGATTCAAGGAAAATTACGAATGGCTTATTTATTCAAGAAAAAATAAAATGAAACGGAATGCACAAGTGATGAAGACTGTACTCTTAATGTTCTTGAGCGCATGTTTCATCTTGCTCAGCCAACATGCGCTGTCAGACGCGCCAGCGACAGTTGTGGCCGACAAGGCGATTTATTCGCTCGGAGAGACAGTGACGATTCACCTGCAAGGACGGGGAAACCTGGGCATGAAGATAGTAACACCTGTTGCGGTTGATCGTTATGGTGATAAACTGCAGGCGAATGTGACCTATGTGCCAAAGATTGCTGGCAGGTATCAGGTCGTGCTCTATGATTTGGATACGCTTGATGTGGTTGTCAATGCGACTTTCAGGGTGATTGATCCAGAAATCGAGAAGGTCCCGCTCGAGAGTGAGTATCTGGAAAGTAACCTGGCGGATACTAATCAGACAAATATATCTGCAAATATATCTTTTAACATCAGTTCAGTGTTGTCTGGTTCATCTTTCTCTATTGGTGAGTCTGTCGTTTTCAACCTTGCAGGGCTTGATCCGTCCTTGGCAGAAGTCTATCTGCTTCACGGCCAAGATACGTATGCACTGATCGAATGGTTTGACGCGCAGGCGATCTTTATCCCGCAGGCCGAAGGGGAATACGTATTACGCATCATCAATCAGACATCTCAAAAGACAATGGATGTGTCCTTTTATGTAGGTGTGATTTCTGGACAGGTTGAACAAATCCCTGTCATCTGGCGCACTCCCTTTGTAGGTTTGAGCATTCGCGATTCGATTGGGAAGAATATCATGGCGAATGTGTCTCGCTTGCAAAATAGCAGTGAGAATGTCTCGAATGGAACTGTTGAGGTCGTCTTTGCAGAAGGGTTTCCAATTGACAGGCTGGTCTTTGATGACCTGTCATTCTCTTCTCAAGAACTTAAGGTTGAGGAATCATCTGTTGGGCGTGTTGCTAATAAAGTTGTAACAAGAAGTTTTGCTGTTGATCCGTCAGGATTGAATTTCACCTCTGGGAGGCTGTTTGTCAAGGCAGCAGGTTCTGAGGTCTACAAGTGCAAGGACTGGAATTTCACAAGGGGTGCCTGTCAGGGCGCGTGGACGTTTGTGAAAAGCATCACTCCAGGGACGGTCTATACGCTTGATATTTCTCCGGATGATCCTGGCTTTGCAGAGATCTTAGCGTCGGTGTGTGCCGCAGAGGACCTTTCAGTGCAGGGCGCGTGGGATACTGCGTGCCAGGGAGTATATGCTGGCGAATGTGGCGCTGGTCTGGATCTGCTCAGTTGTGATGATGGCGAATTTGAAAGCCATCAGTTTGCTGTGGGGTCTAATCAGGTGGGTGGAGTGCGTATTGAGTCTGTTAACAACTCAATTATTGATTGTGGTACTATTGATGAGGTCTTTGTCTGTTATGAGTGGTGGGCGACAGGCTCTGCAAGTACTTGTAATATTGGTGTTGATAATGATGGGGATGCGAGCTATTCAACCGTCACATCTGCCTGTGCTGATGTATTTCCCGATCCTGGCGTGACCTGTATAAATGTGACAGCGCTTGACGGCGCTGATTGGGTGTGTGAAAACTTCTATGGTTCTTCAGGAACAAGAGCTAAGTTGAAGGCAGAGGTCTATAAGGATGCTGGCGCGCAGAACAATATCGTTGTGGATGTCCTGTATTTTAATGTGAGTTATTCGACAGGTGTCAATGTCACGATGAATCTGACGCCGACGACTGCGCTTGACGGGTCTTTCGTTTCAGTGTACGGGTCTGTCTCCCTCTATAACGGTTCGGCTCTGTCATTCCAGAACCTCTCACTCTATTGGGATAGCCTTCTCCTTTCCGGAGGGCTGACGAGTCATGTGAAGACCAACAAGACGCATTTCGATAACGGGGTGTATGGCCAGACCATGTTCATTGATGACTCGAAGAACAATGAGTCCGGCGTGACCCTTGAGTTCAACCTGTCGATGCCCTTGAATCTGACAGGGAACCAGGTGACGATCGATGTTGCGGACTGGGATGCGACATTCATCCCGAAGATTTATTCCGGGTTCAATACGGATAAGACAATTTTCGTCACCACTAATCGGGTTGATGTCTTCAATGCAGGCTGGACGCGAGACGGCTTTGGGGCAGGGTATGTTGCAAACACAATTTACACTGGTGTGGCGTTTGATCCCTGGGAGACGAAGGCGACGGGAGGGACGGGGTATGCGATCGTCTGGACCCAGGACTGGACAAATAACGGGGCGAACATCCACAGGTATAATGTCACGAACAACGGCCTCACCTGGACGTGGGTTTCCCTCTTCGATTCGACCAACTGCATCGGCATTGATGTGGACGATACCTATATCTATTGCAATACCCGTGGCAATCCCTCTGCTGGCGCGACTGCGGTCTATAGGTATTACAAGAATGGGACCGCTGCAGGCACGATCAACATCGATGCGCTTGATGCTTATTCGGCAGGCGATGATTATTATGGTGAGGGAATCGCAGTCTATAATGGCATGCTCTACCTTGCTGATGAATACGGGGGGACACCAACCACTTCTTGGGATGAATTGCATATCATCAACATCTCGGACTGGAATAATCCCTCGCTTGTCCAGACCATGAACCTGACAAGGGGGCCGAACATGCTTTGGCGGGTGAATAACACGATCTATGAAAGCGCCGGGACGACAACGCATAACAAGTACCAGATCAATTATTATCCCAAAGGAAATTATACTTCAGAGGTCATCAATACTGGCTATTCTGTCCCGTATAATGTGACGTTCAAGGTGACGAATGACACTCCTGCAGGGACCGCACTTAACCTTTATGTGCGCTCGAACACGAGCACCTCTGCACTTGCTGATTCTCTCTGGACGGCAAACACGTCGATTGTCTACAGGCAATACATACAGTATGTGCTGATGATGAATTCGTCCAGCTCTCTTTTCGTGAGCCCGAGGATCACATCTGACACGATCAACATGACCTATGGTCTGGCGACAGATGCGGCTGGTGCCTTCAATATCTCGATGTTTGTTATTCCTGACGGGGGCACGCATCTCATCACATTGAATACGACGTATGATGGTGTGACTGGGTCTGCTAGTAAGAACCTGACGGTCGCGTCAACTCCTGTCATTTCAGCCGTTTATTATCTTCCGCAGAAACCGTACTATCCGAATAATTTCTCAATCGTTACAAACATCTCAGACGACAATTTGGTCGAGGTAAATTTCTCCTTGACAGCGCCGAACGGGAGCGTCATGTATAATAGGACGGGAAACGGCTCGAATCCCTACCAGTCACCATCGTATGCTCTTGATGCCTATGGTACGTGGAATTATACGATTTCTGCGTTGGATGCTGATAACCTGACAGGGTTCATCAGTCTCTCATTGGAGGTGGTCGGGGTTGCAGAATCAGTCCAGCCGCAGACTGCTAATTTTGAGGAGGTTGTCTTCACGACAGGTCATGTCAACCTGAGCACGGGAATTGACATTGCGAGAAATCCTATATGGCTCTATGTTGACGATGTCCTGCAGGAGGGGGGGCTTTCTTCCTGGATCCAGAATTATACTGCTGATTTCGAGAACGGGACGATGAATTACACCTATGCTGTCTGGGATAATCTGTCATTGAAGACAAATCATTCGAGCCAGGTCACTCTCAGGGGCACGATGTCCATAACGACTCCCCGGGCCTATGGGTGGACCTATGCGCCTGCTGCAAGGTCAGGCTTTGATGCGGACAGGATGTTCATGTCAACGGCAAACGTCCTTTCCATGTACACGAGCGGCGGGACATACATAACTGATGTGTCCGGCCTGACGGTAAATACGGTCTATACAGGGCTTGCCTTTGATCCCTGGCTCTCCTCTCCTGACAATGACTGGGCGATCTTCTGGACGCATGACTGGACATATAATGGCGGGAACATCCATAAGTACAACGTGACCTCGAACGGGACAGTGTGGGCGTGGGTGTCGTTATTTGATTCGACGAACTGCATTGGCATTGATGTCGACGAGGACTATATTTATTGCAATACGAGGAACCTTCCGGCAAGCACATCATCGTCGGTGTACCGGTACACGAAGGCAGGGGCGTCTGCAGGGGCGATCAACATGGATGCGCTTCTTGGCGGCGGGGACAATTATTACGGCCAGGGGATTGTCGTGTATGATGACGCGCTCTATCTCGGGGACACGACCGGTGTCGAGATGCACGTCGTGGACATCTCCAACTGGAACTCGCCCATATATCTCTATTCTATTCCACTCGCCACAAGCCCTACGCAGCTGATGCTCGTCGGGTCAGGTGTCTACCAGAACAATGGAGGTGGGACGGCGCGGGTGTATGATACAAAGTTCTATCCTGTGGGGTCCTTGGTCTCGAAGGTCTTCGATACCTCCCAGTACTCGCCAGGAGTGTTCTCTTTGGAGATCGCCAACCAGACCCCTTCGGGGACAGGGATCGCTGCATTTGTCCGCTCTGCCGGGAATGTGACTGCTCTTGCGTCTGCGCAGTGGACGGCGAATGTGTCTTCGGTGTTTGGCAGGTATGTCCAGTTCCTGGTGAACCTGACGACAACAAATGAGAATGTGTCACCGTCAATGACATTTGTAAATCTCACGTATGGCGCGTTCACTGACGAGAACGGTGATTATAATTATTCTGTGGTCATGCCCGCGTATGGCGGGAGCATCCCTGTCCTTGTCAATACGACTTATGAGAGCTATTATGGGGAATCGTCAGAGGATGTGATGATTTTCCAGTATCCATCGATAAATCTTGTGAATTTCACTCCTGCTTCGCCGTATTATGGTGTGAACTTCACGACAACACTCAACGTGACGGATGACAATATCTTTTATGTGAACTTGACGATCGTCGCGCCCAATGGAAGCGTTGTCTTCAACCAGAATGGCACGCGGGCAGGGGATATCTGGACATTCCCAAAGACGCTGGTTGATGATCGTGGGACGTGGAATTATTCGATTGTGGCAATGGACGGGAATGGGTTCAATGACACGGTGACGGGAAGCATCTACCTTGTCTGGGTCAATGAGACGCTTGAACCCTATCTTGCAGCCTTTGGCCAGGATGTCTTTGTCTCAGGATGGGTCAACGTGAGTTCTGGGGAGAACGTGACTGACAATCCCATTTTCATCTATCTGGATGGTGTGCTGCAGATCGGTGGGGTAAATTACTGGATGACGGATACGGCCGCGGAGTTCAATGCGACCACCCATTCAGGCATAGCGTTTGGCGAGAGCAATTTCACTCTTGCGTACAACCATTCGAGCTATTATATCAATGTGGGAAGCTATACGAATTCGAATGCGTATGCGACGTGGGACATGACCTATGCCCCTGCTGAAGATACGGGGTGGGATCAGGATTACTTGTTCACGACGACGAATCTGCAGGTCTATCGGTTTGATCAGAACCTTAATTATGTGAATAATCCTGGTACTGCGGCGGAATTCTATACAGGACTTGCTTTTGATCCGTTTTTGACTGCCCAGGCGAATGTGTCTGGGATGGCTGTATTTTGGGCGCAGGACTGGACGACGGATGACGTGAATGCGTTCAACGTGACAGGTAATGGCTCGACTTGGACCATCGATCCATCAAGGTTCTTTGATACTGGCGGGCCGAACTGCATTGGCATCGATGTCGATGAGAAGTACATTTATTGCAACACGCGTGATACTGACGGGGCGTCTGTCTACCGGTTTACGAAAGCTGGAGCAGCTGCCGGGTCTGTCAACATGAATGCCCTCGTCCCTGGATATGATGGGGAGGGAATAGTGAAGGTGGGTAATTTTTTGTATCTGGGTGATGATCGTGGAGCACTGAATCCTGACTACATCCATGTCGTTAACGTGACTGACTGGTTTAATCCTGTGCTTCTCACCCAATGGAACCTGACTGTTGATGTCAATGAGCTGGCATACCACGGGGGGAGGGTCTACTGGTCCCCGGGCGGGACGACAATCTATTGGGCGGACATTCCCTACATGGCAAACGGCACCATGCTGTCCCAGACGTATGATACGTCCCAGCTCGCGCCGTCCTACCTGGATTTCAGTATCGTGAATTCCACTCCTGCGAATACGGGAATCTCATGGGTTGTCAGGGGTGCTGATACTGCCGGAGAGCTTTCTTCGACTCAATGGTCGACGGATCTTTCAGAGTACAAGAAGCGGTATGTGCAGTGGATGGTGAACCTCTCGACCGAGAATGTGTCAAGGTCGCCGACGGTGTCGAATATCACGTTTGTCTACGGTGCGAGGACTGATGCGGCTGGGTTCTATAATTACACGGTCCAGGCGCCAGGCTTTGGCGGGACATATCCTGTTCTCGTAAATACCACGTATAATGGCCTCTATGGTGAGGCATCGCAGGACCTGCTCATCCTGCAGGGACCAAATATAACTGAGCAATGGTTTATCCCCGCGCTTCCCTACTTCAATAATTCGTTTGTCATCTATGCGAATGTGACTGATGACAACTTGTATTATGTGAATTTTTCGCTCACTGACCAGAATGGGTCCTTGATCTATAATGCGAATGGCACACGGGCAGGTGACATCTGGAATTCGCAATCCCATCTGATTGATTCTTATCGCTCCTTGAACTGGTCGATTCTTGCAATGGACGCGACAGGATTCTCGCAGTCTCTCTCAGGTGTCTTGCAGGTGATGCAGGTCTCAGAGGATGTCGATCCGCCGGTAATCGCAAATTTCTATGAGAACGTTGCGGTCTTTGGCCATATAAATCTCTCAAATGGCACAACTGTCGCTAACAACCCGATATGGATATATCTCAATGATGAGCTCCAGGCGGGCGGGGTCAATTATTGGAACCGGACGAATGATACCCACTTCAATAACGGGACAAAGAATGAGATCTATGTCTTTGATGACACGTTCCGCGCAGAAGTGAATTATACTGCTGATCCGGTGACTCTCGGAACGCTCACGACGACGCATGGCATTGCCCCCTGGGATAATACCTATGCGAGCGCGAGCGAGTCAGGGTTTGTGCAGAATTATTTTTTCACCGTGACAAACAACCTGATTGACAAGTTTGACACGACCTATACCTGGCAGAGCCACCCTTCAGGCTTCAACCTGAGCACGGTCTATACTGGCATCGCGTTCGACCCCTACGAGACAGCTCTCCTGAACGAGTCAGGGACTGCTGTCTTCTGGACGCAGGACTGGACAAATAACGGAGCGAACATCCACCGCTGGAATGTCACGAACAACGGTGATACCTGGACGTGGGTCTCTTGGTTTGATTCGACCAATTGCATTGGTATTGACGTGGATGAGACGTATATCTATTGCAACACGAGAACTCCTGTCTCGGCAGTCTATAGGTATTATAAGAATGGCACCGCTGCAGGAAATATTGACATTGCATCCCTTGTTGTTGGCTATGACGGGGAAGGGATAGCGTACTACAATAACCACCTCTACCTTGGAAATGACAATGGGAGCGTGACGAGCGATGAGGTTGTTGTCGTTGACATTACGAACTGGAATACGCCAACATTGGATGCGAGATGGTATCATGGCCTGGACATCAACAGCCTTGCTCGCGTGGATACGGTTATGCACGTGAATGGGGGAAATACGATTTTCTATCGCTACCAGATACCGTATGTCTCATTTGCCCAATGGACGTCTGAAGTCTATGATACAGAGCAAGGAGCAACCTCGTATTCTCTTCTCAACATCATCAATACGACTCCTGCAGATACGGCAATAACAAAGGAGATCCGGTCGGCGATCTTCCTGTCAGATATTGCGAATGCGACCTACACGACTGACATTTCCGCTACCCATGGAAGGTATGTGCAGATGCGCGTGAACCTGACGACGACAAACCTCTCATCATCTGCTCTTGTTGATGACATCATCTTGCGCTATGGTGCTGCAACCGATTCTTCTGGGAATTATAATATCACGATCAAGGCTCCTGGTGTCGGTGGGATTGCCACAGTGAAAGTGAATGCGACATATCAGGATGAGGTCTATGGCGAGAACACGAAGAATATACTTGTCGTTGAGATGCCAACTGTCCATTCCCATTATACCACTCCGACCTCCCCGTATTACATTGCCCCCTTTAATATCACCGGAAACGTGACTGACAATGATGTCTGGTGGGTGAATTTTACGCTGATTGCGCCAAACGGTTCTATAGTTTATAATGTGAATGGTACGCGTAATGGTGACTTATGGACAAGCCCGACGATCAACCTTGATGCGCATGGCACGTGGAATTATACGATCGTTGCGATGGACCAGGCGAACTATTCGCGAAACGCATCAGATTATATCCTCACGTTGTGGGTTTCGGAGAATGTCACGCCGACAGAGGTCTTTCTCGAGGAGAACCTGACCGTCTGGGGCCATGTGAACATCAGTTCAGGTGCTGATGCTGCGAACAATCCCATCTGGGTGTATATCAATAATACGTTGGTCGCTGGCGGCATCTCGTCGTGGATACAGGAGAATGATACTGATTTTACAGCAGGTGAGTATGATAATATCGCTATCTGGTCCGGGCTTTGGCCGGGCTGGGATGATTATTTCAAGCTGTCAATAAACCATAGTGTTGATCCGGTGAATGCGGTAAACTACACTCTTGTTCCGACGCCGTATGCGTGGGGTGCGACCTATGCTCCGCAGAACCTGACCGGATGGAGCCAGGATTATCTTTTCTTTGCGACAAGTAATGCCTTGCAGCGCTGGACAGGTAATTGGGTCTATATGGGAACAGAGACCGTATCTGCTGAGATATACACGGGATTGACGTTTGATCCGTGGGAATCGAATGTCAGTTCAGGCGAGATGATATTCTGGAGCCAGGACTGGACTGGATATGAGATCAATCGCTGGACTGTAACGAATAATGGTGCTTCGTGGACTGATGATGGTCCCGCATATGATTTCACTTCGCAGAACTGTATCGGGCTGGATGTTGATGATACGTATATTTATTGCAATACGCGAGATCGCCCCGCTGCTTTGACGACGATGGTGTATCGCTATTTCAAGAATGGCACTGATGCGGGAACGATCAATATGGACGCGCTTGATGGTGGTGGGAACAGCTACTTCGGTCAGGGCATTGTCGTCTATGACAATCACTTGTATTTGGGAGACACGGTTGGAAATGAGGTTGTTGTCGTGAACATCTCTGATTGGGATAATCCTGTGCTTGTCAATAAGTTCTCCCTGCCTTTTGCGCCGAACAAGCTGATGCGAAATGGCACGACTATCTATGCAGTGGACGGGGGTGCGACTGTTATTGCTTATAGCTTGCAGCATGTCACAGAAGGGAACCTGGTTTCCCAGGTGTTTGATACGGGGCAGTTCGCCCCGCTCATCACAGACATCGCAGTAACGAATACAACTCCTTCCGCTTCCCAGATGACATGGATGATCCGTGCTGCGGGTGACCTTGCTGACCTCAATGCGACATCCTGGAAGTCCACGCTCGGAACGACGCAGGGTAGGTATATCCAGTGGAAGATCATCCTGAACACGACTGATGCGTCTGTCAGCCCTGAGGTTTCCCGGGTGAACATTTCCTATGGCGTGAAGACGGATGAGAACGGGGATTATAATATCACAACCCTTTCGTTGAGTTCTGGCGGGTATTTTGATGTCATCGTCAATACGACGTATAACAGCATCTATGGTGAGAATCGGGTGCGCATCCACGCGTTTAAGCCGCCAGAGATTGTTTCTGTGTTCTTCAATCCGGTATCGCCGTATTATCCTGATAACTTCACCATAAAGGTGAACATCTCTGATGACAATCCTGTCTTTGCGACATTCACCTTGTATTATCCGAACGGTTCCCTGGCATACATTGGCAATGGCACGCGGTCTGGCGATATCTGGACAAGTCCGAGCCACGCTGTTGATGTGCATGGGACGTGGAATTTCTCCATCTATTCCCAGGATGGTGACGGGTTCAATGATACCTATGATGGCTTTTTTGAGACGATGTGGGTAACTATGAATCTCACACCTGAGATTGCGGATTTTGAAGAGGAGGTTCTTGTGTGTGGGCATATCAACCTGTCCAATGGGACGAATGTGACCAATAATCCGATCTTCATCTATTTGAACGACGTGCTGCAGCTGGGAGATGTGTCGACGTGGTCCCAGTCTGTCCTTGCGGATTATCTTGCAGGGACAAGGTATAATGTGACCCTTGGAAATGACACGTTCTATCACGAGATGAATAATACCCTGGTGCTTTCGCACAACTACACTGCTGATCCCATTGATGTAAGGAATCATTCCAGCATCGTGACGTACGCGACATATGACATGACATTTGTTCCAAAGCAGGAGAGTGGTTGGGATCAGGATTATCTCTTCTCAGTCACCTTGAACCAGGTCCGCCGGTTCAATACATATCTCAATTGGGTGGAGTCGCTCAGCAATACGACAGCGGGATGGTATACTGGAATGGCATTTGATCCCTGGCTATCCAATGCGAGCCAGGGTCGTGCAGTCATCTGGATGCAGAACTGGTCATCGTACCAGGTGTACGCTTGGAATGTCACGAATAATGGTGCTACTTGGGTGAGGGATGATTCGACCTTGTTTAGCTCGAGTCCAAGGCCTTGCTTAGGGATTGATGTCGATCAATCGTACATCTATTGCAATACGCGCTTTGCCAATGGGGCGAGCGTCTATCGCTTCACGAAGGGTGGGGCAGCGGCAGGATCTATCAATGTGAATGCCATTGTTGCAGGATACAGCGGGGAAGGTATTGTCAAGTATAAGAACATCCTGTATCTTGGGAATGATAATTCTGATGACATCCTTGTCCTGAATGTGTCAGATTGGAGCAGTCCTGTCCTTCTCACGACCTGGGCGTACGCGCCGGACATCAATATGCTTGCGAGGAACAGGTCTGACATCTTTGTCTCTGCAGGCTCTGGATATATCTATAATTATCGGATTCCCTATTTTCCTCAGGGAGAGTTCATATCTACGGTGCTTGATACAGGCCAGGTCTCGCCGTCCTACTTATCATTGTATTCGTCGAACATTTCCGAGACAAACACCTCGATTATCCTGGAGATGAGAAGCGCGCCTATTGCCGCGAACCTGACGTACAAGAATTTCACCTCCAACTTGTCCGGGGAGAATGGCAGGTATGCCCAGTACCGTGCAACGCTTGCGACGAATAATACGTGGCAGACGCCGACGATAAGGAATGTGTCGCTCACCTATGGTGCGCAGACTGATGCAAATGGGAATTACTGCTACGCGATAACGGCACCGTCTTTGGGAGGTGTCTATGAAGTGCTTGTCAATTCGACATTCCAGGGAGTGTACGGCGAGAGTACATCGTCCCTTACCATCTACCAGTTCCCGTCAATAGAGGATCATTATACCGTGCCATCCTACCCGTATTATGGCCGCTCTTTTGTCATCAAGGCAAATGTGTCTGATGACAATATTCTCGGGGTGAATTTCACGTTGAATCACCCGAACGGAAGCATCATCTTCAACCAGAACGGGACAAGAGCGGGAAGCATCTGGACGTCGCCCTCTTATTCCATAGATTCCTACCAGACGTGGAATTATACCATCTTTGCGTATGACCAGACAGGCTTCAATGACACGGTGACGAGGATCTTGCAGATGATGCAGGTGACGCTCAACAATACCCCGGAAACGGTCGGGCTTTCTGAGAATGTCACGGTCTTCGGGCATATCAATATCTCCAATGGGACAAATGTGAGCAATAATCCGATCTACATCTATATCAATAGCGTCCTTCGTGTTGGCGGAATCAATGCGTGGCTGCAGTACTCGGATGCTGATTTCAATGCAGGAAACGCGTCAAATGTGGTCGTCGAGAACAGTACATTCTTCCTTGGCTATGACTACAGCACAAGTCCCTACTACTCCGGCACAGCCACGTTGAATTCAGATCCAGGTGATTGGGGATTTACCTATGCGCACAAGTCAGAATCTGGCTTTGATGCGAATTATTTCTTTTTCTCCACGCAGAATGTCCTCAATGTCTACAATGACGCGTATTCTTTTGTTGGAAACGCTGCCGGCTTTAACACGAGCACCATTTATACAGGACTTGCTTTTGACCCGTATGAGACAGCCATTCTGAATACATCAGGTACAGCTGTCTTCTGGGCGCAGGACTGGACGAACAACGGGGCGAATATCCACAGGTATAATGTTACGAATAACGGCCTCACCTGGACGTGGGTTTCGATTTTTGATTCGACCAACTGCATAGGGATTGATGTTGATGACACGTATATCTATTGCAATACGCGTGGCAATCCCTCGGCTGGCGCGACTGCAGTCTATAGGTATTACAAGAATGGCACTGCCGCAGGGAACATCAACATGGATGCGCTTGATCCCTATTCCGCCGGTGATGATTATTATGGAGAGGGAATTGTCGTGTATGACAATCATCTCTTCCTTGCGGATGAGTATGGCGGAACTCCCACGACAACCTGGAACGAGCTGCACATTGTTGACATCTCTGATTGGGATAGTCCTGTGTATGTTTCAGGAACGAACCTGACCACTGGTCCTAATCAGCTTGCGAGAAGGAATGGCACAATCTTCATGGGTAATGGCGGTGTGACGCTGTATAAGTACGAGCTCATGTATGCGAATGCAGGGAATCTGGTATCGCAGATTTTCAACACGAACCTGAGCACTCCTGCGTATACTGGATTTAAGATTATCAATTCCACTCCTGCAACCGGAAATATCACCTTTGAGATGCGGTCTGCTGGAAGTTATGCCGCGGTGAGTTCGGCGTTGTGGACGACTGACCTTTCAACCCAGGCCGGTCGCTTTGCCCAGTGGCGGATCAATCTGACGACGGCTGATGCCAATTTCACCCCAATTGTGGATAATGTGTCCTTGTACTATGGCGCGTCTACTGATAGTAATGGGGATTATAATTATACGATTACTGCTCCCGGATTTGGTGGTGTGTATGAGATCTTGGTCAATTCTACGTATGATGGGATCTATGGTGAGGCGAGGAAGAATTTCACGGTTATCCAGCGCCCGAATATCACGAACTGGTCGACGACTCCAATCTCGCCTTATAATCCTGCGGACTTTGTTATTGCAGCGACTGTCGTGGATAACGATTTGGTCTCTGTAAATTTCACTCTGATTGATTTTGATGGAAACATAGTGTATAATCTCAATGGCACAAAGGGTGGTGGGATGACATGGACGTCACTCTCTTCTGCGATAACATCATTCCTCCAATACAATTACACGATCCTCGCGACTGATGCTCTTGGGTATACGGATAATGTGAGCGGGATAATTGAGCTTTTAGAGGTAAGCGGCCAGTTGGATAATAGTGTTGTCAACCTCTACGATAATGTGAGTGTGTGGGGTCATATCAACCTATCCAATGGCACGAATGCGTCGAACAACCCATTCACAGTCTACTTGGATGATGTCCTCGTTGTTGATGGCGTGCGGGAGTGGACGTATGATGAGGAGGCTGATTTTGACAATGGCACGCATCAGAACCTGACCTTAAACCCATACAACCTCACGCTTGCGTATGATCATGGCTCGCAGTCTGCATATCTGGGATCGCAGGTGGGCTCCAATCCTCCTGATTGGGACATGACTTTTGCCCCTGCAGCGCAATCAGGTTTTGATAATGATTACTTTTTCTTCACGACCGCAAATACTGTTCAGCGGTTCAACAGCACGCTTTTCTACCTGGATTCGCCGACAGGCTGGCTGACAAACACGATATATACTGCTGTCATCTTTGATCCCTGGGAAACTGCCCTATTAAATCAGTCGGGAACTGCTGTCTTCTGGACCCAGGACTGGACCTACAATTATCAGATGCATAGGTATTTGGTCACAGACAATGGGACGACCTGGGCAATGTATGATTCCTGGTCAAGCGACAGGTGCATCGGTATTGCTGTTGATGAGAATTACATCTACTGCAATACAAGGGATCGTCCGACAGCAACGACAAGCTCGATCTATAGGTATAACAAGTCGGGAACCGCGATGGGCACGATCAACATGGACACGCTTGATGGCGGCGGGGATTCCTATTATGGTGAGGGCATCTTCTATTTTGACAATCACCTTTATCTGAATGATGAGTATGGGGACGAGATAATAGTTTTGAACATTACGGATTGGAGCAATCCGAACATCGAGACCAAGTTCGCTGGCGCCTATCCTGCGAATTTCATGGCCAATAATGGTTCATACTTCTGGCTTGGCGATGGAGGAACGACATTCCACAAGTATAGGATACAGTATAAGTCTTCTGGTGAAATCATCAGCGAGATTTTCGATACCGAGCAGACAGCACCTCTTTATGAGATCAACTGGTCCGGTGTGATGGGATCTGGAACCAATATTTCTGCTGAGATACGCTCAGGTGAGAGTGTTGCTGCCCTTCTTGTCGCGTCGTGGACTGAAGATGCCTCGCTTGAGCGGGGAAGGTATGCGCAATTGCGCTACAACCTGACGACGACAGACAGGAACTTCACACCCACGCTCATCAATTCGACCCTTTTTTACGGGGCGAAGACTGATGCGAATGGGGACTATAATGTGACGTTCAATGCGACTGTCGGCGGGTCATACGATGTTATCGTCAACACGACTTTCAGGGGCATTTATGGCGAGAAGCGCCTGAACATCAAGGTCTACCAGGGTCCTATTATTGAGGATGTCTGGACTGATCCTGATGCGGTCATGTATGATACTGAGTTCAATCTGAGGGCGAATGTGACTGATGATAACCTCGTATCAGTCAATTTTACCTTGATTAATCCGTTCGATGTTGTTGTATATAATCTGAATGGTACGTATTTGAACGGCAGTATTTGGAAGTCGATCAATTATACAATAGATGAATATGGCGCGTGGAACTACAGTGTCTTTGCGATCGATGCTGATGGCTTGAACATGACCTATAATGGCACTATCGGCTTTCTTGTGATGACTGAATACCTGGACCAGTATGCTGTAGGGCCTGATATGAATGTGACAGTATATGGCCATGCTGAGACAACCTCTGGAGGGAATGCGACCTTTGCTCCTTTGAATATCTGGTTGAATGGGTCTCTTATAGCAGGCGGTTCGCAGTGGTTGCAGACCTTGGATGAGGATTTCAACAATGGCACGAAGAATGATGTCTATGTCTCTGATGATTCGTTCAGGTTGCGGTATAATCATTCCCAGAATGCGACCTTTGTCCAGAATAATACTGCCTCTGCAGGTACTGCCGCGTGGGGTTTCACCTATGCTCCTGCGATAGAGTCTGGCTTTGACGCAAACTACTTCTTTTTCGCATCCATGTCCGGAGGAAATCCGTATATCAGGAAATTTAGTGAGGATTTCAACTATGTGAGCAGTCCTACAGGGGGAACCTTTGAAACAGTGTACACGGGGATTGCCTTTGACAAGTGGGAGACGGAAAGCCTGAACACGTCAGGCACTGCTGTCTTCTGGTCTCAGGACTGGACGTACAATGGCGGCAACATCCACAAGTATTACGTGTCGAGTAATGGGAATACGTTTACGTGGCAGAGCAGCTTTGATTCGACGAACTGTATTGGCATCGACGTTGACCCTGACTTTGTCTACTGCAACACAAGAGGCGGTCTCATCTATAGGTATAATAAGACTAATGGTGCTGCAAATGGCACGATCAACGGCGACACTCTTGACCCGTATGACGCAGGTGATGATTATTATGGAGAGGGAATCGCCTGGTTTGATGGTCATCTCTATCTTGCTGATGAGTATGGCGGTCCTGGTGATACTGCTTGGAATGAGATGCTTGTCGTTGACATCTCAAATTGGTCAACTCCTGTCCTGAAGACAAAGTTTGAGATTCCCTTGAATCCGAACCATGTGGCGAGAAAAGATAATTATATTTATCTTGGTGACGGGGGGGTGATCATCCCAGAGTATCACGTGGATTACTCATCTTATGGAAACCTGGAGTCACAGATATTTGATGCAGGAAGGGATGATGTGTTTTATGGGTCCCTTGTCATCCAGAACATAAGTGTTCCGTCTGGGGCGAGTGTTGGCTATGAATTGCGGTCTTCAGATAACCTCTCGAACCTCTCCCTCGAGCCGTATGGAACTAACCTTTCATCGCAATATGGACGGTATGTGCAGTGGAGAATCAATCTCACGACGGTAAATGTGACCGTGTCGCCGATTGTGGACAATGTCACCCTTATCTATGGGATAACAACTGATGAGTTCGGTGATTACTTATATATCTTCACAAGCCCTAATCAGACAGGGAATTATTCTGTCCGGGTGAACCTCACCTATCAGGGAAGCACAGGAGACTTGACACGGTACTTGTTTGTTGATGCAGATGCGCCAGATATCAATATGATGTATCCCTTGGCTTTTTATAATACCTCGTCAACTGAGCTGAATTTCACATGGAATGCCTCAGATAATTTCTGGGATTACCTGCTTTGCAATCTGAGCATTGCTGATGAAGTCAATGTTTCATTGATGAATCAGACAAATGATTCTGTCACAAACCAGTCAGTGTATGGATTTGAAACCGGGCTGTATAATTGGTCGTTGTCCTGCTGGGATGGCTTCAATAATACTGCTTCCTCTTCTGCATGGAATTTTGCTGTCGATCAGGAGGCGCCAAATATCACTCTCATCACACCGGAGGATTATTACAACCAGACTGAGGAAGCGGATCTCTCTTTCACGTTTAATGTGACTGATAATCTCCTCGAGGTTGCCAATTGTTCCCTCATTATCAATAATACTGTCTACCAGAATGATTCAAACATCACTCAGGGTCAGACCATTGAATTCTTGCAGGCACTTTCTAACGGGATCTATTCCTGGCAGGTGAACTGCACAGATACTGCAGGAAATATCGGAAACGGGACGCAAAGAACTCTTACGGTCAACATCTCCAATTTCAAGCCGAGAATCAACACTCTTTCGGTCTCACCGTCGTATCTTGGTTATGGGTATCCGGTCAATATCACGGCGAATGTGACTGATGACCTGAATTTAACTGATACGGTGATTGTGAATATCACAAAGCCAAACGGCAGCTCGAAAATCTATGTCATGACTAATTTGACAAAAGATATGTACACGTATATCTTTGAGTCGACATGGATGTATGGTGTGCATAATGTGACTGTCACGGCGAATGACACGGCTGGCTTGACGTGGACGAACACCTCTTCTTTTACGATTGACTTGAATGTGACATTCAGGGTGACGACTGAACAGGACATCTATGGGTCAAATGAGCAGGTGGATCTCCTGGGTGAGATCAATACCACGAATTGGTGGAATTTTTCCTGGGCATACAGGCTTCCTTTGACAGTTTCTTCAGCAGGGAGTAATAGGACTGAGTTTCCTGTTGAGGTCTGGGTTAGTTTTGAGAACGTTTCGGACGTGGACAAGAATTCGACTCGTCTCATTTACGCTCCAGGAAATTCGACATCAGAGGAGGTTCCCCGCCAGATCGACTGGTATGATGATTCGACTGCGATTATCACGTTCCTTGTGAATACGACAACAGATGGAAATGACCAATACTATCTTTATTATGATACTACTGTATCCCCGAAGCCTGAGAAGACTCTTGCTGATTATGGGGTGACAAGAACCTATTGGTCTGGAATTGGCTGCCGTGAGCCGCAGGGAAACACAGACAATTACTGCCTCATGCCTGGGGGCAGCTCTTCCTATTATGGGATCATGCTTGAGCAGGCGGGGGATATGCAGTGGCAGTATTCTGGAGATAATTGGTCAAGCATTACTGAGATGGAGCGTCATGAGTTCCTTTCATTCGGTTACCGTGTGGGAACTGCAGATAACTGGTCGATCATCGGTGCGGCAGCGACCTGCGGGAATATGACTTCCCCTCCCTCTCCGAACATGTCCTTTTTTACAGAGCAGGGGTTCAAGGGTACGGTGTCCTTTGATTATGGTTTCAGGTCAGGCATCATTTTCAAGAAACGGGTGAGCGTGTTCAATCCGACGTACCAATCAGGGCTCTTTGAGAAGCTTGCAAAGGTCGAGTATATCATCGAGAACGAGAACGCATCAAATGCGACCATCAGGATAGACCTGTCGGGTTATGACGGGAATGGCAATTATAAATATATTTACCCGGATAGCGCTGGAAACCCGGTCACCTGCGATGATTGTGCTGAAGTGCACATAACAAATTTCCAGTCCCGTGAGCCGTGGATCGCATATACGCGGCCCTTCCAGACGTACCTTGACACGGGCTGGATATATGTCAATGATTCGGTGAGCGTCCCGCAGCAGGCGCACATGCATGACCATGAGTCGTTCGCATGCTCTGCAGAGGGCATGCCGCAGAATGTCCCGAATGGGACTGAAGACAGGGCAGGCGTCGGCTGGCTGCAGAAAGGGTATCAGGTATGGGGCAATTACAGCATGACTGTCCCTGCGGGAGGCAGGAAGATCATCACGTATTGGAGGACGATTGATACGGCAACCCCTGATACGTATTATCCATTGCTTTCCAATGTCCCGGGAGTCACTGTCGGTGGGGCTGAGACGCAAGTCACCAGGTATTCTGTCGTCGACAATACAGGGACGACTGATTTCAAGGCATATCTGGTGATGCGCGTACAGAAGAATGTGAGCGGTACCTGGGCGAATGTGGGAACGCCTGTCGTTAATGACCTGCTTCCCCCGATATCGATTCGTACTTTTATCAATATGACGACCCTGTATCTGAACCAGACGTGGGATGATAAGGGCGCATGGAATACCCAGCTCAATGAGAAGGGCCAGTACAGGGTGTATGCGACGATAAGAGATAACGTATCGGACTTGCTCACTCTTGATGGGGTGACTCCCTTCTCAGCATATTATCCATTCAAGATTGGCTCGCCAGATATCACTATCACGTCTGTTGAGCATGAGAACGAGTATGAGCACGGCATCAATGAGTATGAGATAGGGGATACCTTGCAGTGGGTGAATATCACGATCCAGAACAACAATATCACAGCGATAGATGTGAATCTTTCATTGAACGTGCTTGATTATAATCTTATTGATGTGTCCTGGGGTCCTGATGAGACGCAGTCCTGCGGTGATCTTGCAGAGGGGGCGTCTTGTGAGAGAAGATTCGATAATTCGTCAGCAGGGTATCGCATCCCCTCAAGCGCGTCTCCGGGGACATATAGTTTCTATTGGGATATCTTGATTGATTATGCGAATGGCAATCAGGTGAGTAATTTCTCGAATTACTTCAGGATCCATAACCTGCTGTACAATTTGTCATCCCTGATCTCCCCGTCGCTGATCTACCAGAACGAGTCGACAACGTATAACGTGACGCTCATGAATCCCTGGCTATCTGACCTGACATTCGTGAACTTCACTGTAAACTGCCCCAATGTGACAGGCCTTGCCTGCTTCTGCAAGTCTGCCGCCCCCTCGCAGACCTGCTCGTATGCGGGTATCTCTGCAGGATTTTGGGAAAAGGCATCGTTCAACATCTCGACGAATGCATCGGTTCCTGTCGGCACGTATTATGCCAATGTGACTATAGTGTATATGAATCCTGGTGGTGAAGTGAGAAACCTCACCCAGCGCCAGTCGCGCCAGTTCAGGGTACTTGTCCCAGGAGCCCTTCTGACAGACATTGTGAATAATGAGACGACGATAACCAGGGCATATGGGAATTTCACTTTCTTGGGTTATGCTGAGAATACGGACACGACCCCTGCAAACAACGTGACCCTGAATTGGACGTTTCCGGGAGGTTGGACAAACATGACTCCTGCATCGTTCAACGAGACTGTCTTGAATGAGACTGCTTATCTGTGGGGGAACACGACAGTCATCCTGGATAGTGATGCTGCGTTGGGTTCTCAGACAGTGCGCCTGAACGTGACTGCTGCTGATAAGTTGGGGATTGCTGCAGAGTATGTTATTGACGTGTATGCGCGTCCGTCATTTTCACTGTTTGAATCAAACAATTCAAACCCCAAGCAGGGCGCGCGAATTGAGTTGAAAGGCACCTTGCAGTGGGATAATGGGACGCTCATGTCTGGCGAGACGGTCACGTTCAGGGACATGACAGATGGTTATCTCATCGGATCGAACGTGACCAACGGCATTGGTGTCGGTTCCTTCGAGTATAATGTGCTTGCGAATGCGAGTGTGGGCGTGCACACCCTGAATGTAAGCTTTGCTGGGGATGCTGCACGGTACCTGACTCCTTCTTATGGGCTCTTGAACATAACAGTGACGCAGGCGACGACGATAGGTAATTTGACAGTTGAACCGCAGACTGTGGGGTATGGCCGGAACGTGACTGTCTCTGTGGACATGTATGATGAGGACGGATTGGAGGAGACAGTGATTATGGTCACCTATCCTAATAATGCGACATCTAATATGTCATTAACTTTGATGGGAGGAAATACATATCGCGCGATTTTCAATCAGACATGGACCTGGGGCAATTATTCATTTTATGTATATGCTAGAGATACCACTCAGGAGGTCACTGTTTCTTCGTCTGACGTGTTCTACGTCAGGGCGTCTGGGGATGTGAAGGTGCAGACAGAAAAGGATACCTATGACATCAACCAGCAGGTGAACCTGACCCAGGGCGCGACATTGACCGACTGGTGGGACTACCAGTGGGAGTACAGGGTTCCATACAACATTTCCGGGAACGGGTTTGACAGGAATGATTTTCCCATGGATATCTGGGTTGACTTTGATGATTACCTCGCCAATGTGACAAGCCTTGATAATGATAGCATTCGTGTGGCAGATGAGTTCAGGAACGAGCTGCCTGTCCAGGTGGACTGGTTTGACAATGACACGGCGATAGTCACTTTCCTCGTTAACCTGACTGCTAGCGAGTCCCGGATGTATTATGTCTATTTCAACAATCTCTCGCGCAATGTGAGTGCTAAGAACCTGTCTGATTATGGCGTGAACAGGACCATGTATTCAGGGTATGGGTATTGTAGGCAGCCGAATTCGCCCTATACGGATACCTGGTGCCTGATGCCTGCTGGAAATGCGAGCAATTACGGCATCATGTTCGAGGATCAGGGTGACCAGCAGTGGGCGTACACTGCAAACAACTGGTCGACGGCTACTGAGATGGAGAGGTATGAGCTGCTCTCGTTCGGGTTCAACAAGTCTGGCACTGTGCTGTGGTCGAACATTGACAGCGCGACGACCTGCAAGAACATGGCAAGCGAGCCCGTGCCGCAGAAGTCGTTCCTTTCCCAGGACGCGTACAGGTCGACTGTCCGCTTCAAGTACGATTATACGAATGGTGTCTATTTCAACAAGATGATGAGCGTGTACAATGGCAGCTTCCAGGATGATAACTTCAGCTACCTCGCAAAGACGCAATATGTCATCGAGAACAAGAATACGACAAACATCTCGATCAGGGTGGAGTTCGGCGGAGCTGACGGGGGAGGCACGTATGACTACCGGTATGCGGACGCGGCAGGATCCCCGACAGTATGTAACGGCTGCACAGAGCAGCACATCATGAACTTTCAGTCGAGAGAGCCATGGCTGCAGAATTACCGGCCTGCAGCGACTTACTTGGACACAGGGTACGTGTATGTGAACGATTCTCTTTCCATCCCTCCAGAAGTGCATATCCATGACTTTGAGGGGTTTGGCTGCACTGCAGAGGGAACTCCCCAGAATATCCCTGTTGGAAGTGAGGACACTGCGGGTGTTGGTTGGACTGGGAGGGGCTATCCTGTGTGGGGACGGAATTATTCCATCGTCGTTCCGGCTGGAGAGTATGTGACGATCACGTTCTGGCGAAAGGCTGGAAATAGGAGCGACCTTGATACTATCTGGCCGATGCTCTCAAACCAGCCGAGTGCGGAGAAGGGATCGCTCCAGTCGACGCAGCAGCTGGGCTCGAGCGTGATCATAAACCAGTATCCGATGGATGGCTACCTCCTTATGCGAGTTGATTTCAATAGTTCTGGGGTGTGGGTGGAGGAAGAGACCGTTGTCGACGATATCCTGAATGCCACCTTGCGCTCCTTTGAGTACACGCAGCCATTTGACCTGACGACTCCCTGGAATGATTCAGGCTCTTTCGACACCATGACGAGGGAGAATGGGTATTATCGGGTCTATGCTGAGATCAGGGATTATTACGAGAATATTCTGCGCATGGATAACGGCTCTTATTTCAATGCATCCTACGTCTTCCAGATAACGCCATCCCCGGTGAGCCTTGACATGAATGCTCTCCGTGTCTACGATATAACAAATGTCTCTGATACGAATCAGAGCACAGCCTATCTGATCGATCAGGGCCTGAATGCCACGTTCAGGCTGTATACGAATCGGTCCTATAGGGTTGAGGTCATCGTTGACAACCTTGAGGAGAGCATCCAGGACTGGACGATCTCAACCGCGGATATCTATCATAAGGGATTGAGCGGGCTTTGGAATGTGTCAACCATCTCAGATATCTATTATGCTGTCGGGACAGACAACTATTCGAGCGGGAACTTCACTGGAGGAAATATCTCATGGAACACGTCCCAGGGTGGCATTTCTGTCGCGCCTGATATCGTTTCATTCTATTACATCTTTAATCTCACGCAGAACACTTCCGGGTATTATCCTGTGAGTTTCGACGTTATAAACGCACAGTACAGCGAGCATGATTCTTCCCTGTTCTGGGTGATTGAGACAGAGAGCATTCCTCCTGTACTTTTCAACAGCACCTACAATGTGTCCCCGCGAATTGTCCATACCCGCGAGAACCTGACAGTCTTTGCCCGCTGGAACGAGACGCTCGAGTCAGCGACGATCGAGTATAATTCGACAAACCAGTCCATGACGAATTATTCGGTAACCCTTCCGTCTCCGAACCCGAAAAATTGGAGCAACTACACCATAAACACGTCAGAGAACTGGACATTGGGCATCCATTACGCAAAGATATATGCAGAGGACCTGAATTATAACTGGAACGACACGCTTCCCTACCTGGTATTTGAGGTCTGGGCATATGCGAGCCTTGCGTCCATCAACCTGACGCCAGCCCTGATAAATGAGTCCGGCTCGACAACCATCACCTGCAAAGTCGTCAATAACATCACCCTTGCAGGAATCGCGAATTACACGGTCTCATTTTTCAATTCGACAGGCCTTATCGGCACGAACATGACCAACGCTTCAGGATACGCGACATTCCTCTATACAGACACTTCTGCCGGCAGCGAGAACATGACCTGCGTGATAGAAGACGAGCCTGCCATTTATTACAACAGGTCAGGCACGTACAGCCAGATCGCATCGCTCTTCACGCAGGAGGGCTCGCCTCCTTATTACAATAACACGAACCAGAGCCGCCTTATCATCCATAAGGGAGAGACAGCCTATTTCTGGACGACATGGTATGACAATCTTGCCCTGGACACGGCAGTCTTCTCCACCAATGAGACAGGAACGTATCAGAACAGCTCGCTTGCAAGCCCGATAGACCTGAATGATTCGGTTATGTATGTCTCGAATTTCTCTGTTGCTTTCGGGGCAGCTTCAACAAGAGGGATCTTCGGTTGGCGGATCTTCGCAAATGATACCTCAAACAACCAGAATGGGACTCAGACGTACCCGTTCCAGGTCTGGGGCTGGGCTGATGCAGCGTCGATAACCCTTGATCCGATGAGCATGTTCGAGACGAACACGACCAACATCACCTGTCTTGTCAGGGACAATCTCAGCCTTGCAGGAATAGCCAACTATACTGTTTACTTCTACAATTCGACAACCCCACTTGGGACAAATACGACAAACAGCACTGGTTATGCAACGTATTCTTATGCTGATTATTCAACAGGCATTGAGATGATGTATTGCAGGATTAATGATGCGCCGACGATATTTTATAATGCCTCAGGAAATGATGAGATATCTGAGGAATTGAACACCCTTCCTGAAGGGTCTGACATCTATGCGCCATACAATCTTTCCTACGGCTTGACGTCCTACGCCGTCACGAAGGGAGCAAGCCCGACGACAACGATCTATGCGTTGTGGAATGAGGAGATTAACTACAGCTATGCGCGCTTCAATGGGACGAGTGCGACACTTGAGAACGTGAATATCTCCCCACCATACACGGGGAATTGGACGAATTACACGTTCACGGTGAACAATTCCTGGTTTGCCGGGCTTCATGGCTTAAAGCTCTTTGCGAGAGACCTTGCAGGCAACTGGAACATCTCCCTTGCATACCTGACATTGAACGTGACAGGCCGTTCGAAAGTCTATTGGGATTCTCCCTCAGGGATTGTGACGACCAACTTTGTTGACATGAAATGTAATGTGACGGATAAGCATAGCGGCGTGCCCATCCAGAACTATCAGGTGTATCTCTACAATGGCTCTTATGACCTGATCGACACGACTATGACAAACGCCCAGGGCCAGGCAACATTCAATGTGAATGTGACTGGTGAGGAAGGGGAAGAGGTCTATACGTGCGAGATAGACAACCAGGAAAAGCTGTCTTACATCGTGAATAAGACCCTGAACGACCATGTGGCATCCCAGACGCTGACATTTGGCAGGGTCCCGCCGACCATTGTCCTGCATGAGCCAGAGCAGAACTATTATACCCAGATAAGGAATGTCTCGTTCAACTTCACGGTGTTCGATGACAATTCATCCTATGCGATATGCGACTTTTTCATGGATTCGTACGAGCGGGTGTCAAACTTCAACGTGTCGAACAATACTGTCTATAACGTGACCATGACCAACATCAGTGATGGCATCCATACCTGGTATGTAGGCTGTGTTGACACGTTCAATAATCCGAATTCGAGCGAGACAAGGACATTCAGGGTCGATTATGGCCCTCCGACAATAACCCTGCTCTCTCCGCCGAATAACGGGTATTCCAACCAGGACTCTGCCCTGTTCTCCTACAGGCCGCAGGATTATGGGAACATCACGGCGTGCTCGATAACAATTGACGGAATCCTGAACAGGACGAATACGTCCATTTTGAACAACCAGACAAATACATTCAGTCTGGACAATCTTTCTTTGGGTTTCCATAATTGGAGCATCAATTGTACAGATAATAGTGTGAAGATGGGTAATTCAACGGTCTGGAATTTTTCCTATGATCCGACAGACCCGTCCATTGAGGTCATCTATCCGACGCAAGGGCTGATCATCCTGAACAACACGGTGAATTTCACCTGGATTGCCACTGACTCATTCGATGATAATATGACGTGTCGCCTTGTACTTGATGCATTCTATTATGACTGGATGGAGGTGGATAACAACACGATCACGAATTACTCCCTCTCAAGCATCATAGACGGGAACCATGAGATGTACATTGAATGCTATGATACGGCGAGTAATACGAATGTCTCAGAGACCATCAATTTCGCGACAAGCCTCGCCCCGTACCTTATCGTGAACTATCCGATGAACAATACCTGGAACAGCTCAGTGAACCACACGATATCATATAACGTGACAGACAATGATGACATAAACAACTGTTCCTTATGGCTTGACGAGTCCCTGAATGATACAGACAACGCCGTAGAGAACAACCAGGAGAACTTCTTCACCCTGGAAAACCTTGAACAGGGCTGGCATAACTGGAGCATCGTCTGCTATGACACGTCGGTCACGGAATCGAATGGGACGACAGGAAACATCTCATTGTATATTGACTTCACCCAACCAGAGCCGAACATCACGACAGCCAACGGGACCTGGTTCAGGAATGCGAGCCCGGAGATATTTTTCAACATCACAGACAACATGGACTGGATAATCAATTACACGTTCTTCATCAACGGGACAAGGAATACCACAGGCCAGGTCAATCTCAGAAACATCTCGAATGTGACCAATACGACCTCAGACATCCTGGCAAATCTCACTGATGACACGTACTTCCTGGTCCTTGAGGCGTTTGATCGTGCGAGAAATGTCAAGAATTCGACAAACAGGACAATTTACGTTGATACTGTCGCGCCGACAATCATCCTCAACTCTCCCATCTATTATGAGAATGTCTCCTCTCCCATCGTGACTCTGAATTACACGGTCAACGAATCAAGGTCGCATAACACCTCTTGCAATCTCACGATAGACCATGCGCTCTATAATGCGACAACTGTCGTACAGGGTGAGGAGTATGTCATCAACGTGTTCACCTTCTCGATCGGCCTGCATTACTGGAACGTCTCATGCGTCGATCTTGCCGGAAACTATAATGTGAGCGAGACATACTTCTTCAATGTGACTTCTGCAGATCTTCTCGTGAACAGCGGCAACATCACCCTGAACGACTCGGACCTGATCGAGCGCAAGAACGTGACTGTCTCAGTTGTCATCTTCAACGAGGGCGTGCGCGATGCCGAGAACTTCACTGTCCAGTTCTTCAACTATACGGGAAACAAGACTTCCCAGATCGGCCAGAACTTCACCATTCCCTATCTCAACGCGTCGATGAACATGACGCTCAACGTGACCTTCAACCTCACGCTTGGCTTCAATAATTTCCGCGTTATCGTCGACGCTCCGCTCGAGACGAACGGCACGGTTGCGGAAGCGAACGAAGAGAACAACAACGCATCACAGACCTTCACGGTCGGGTTCTGGATGTTTGTCGCAGGGAACACGACTGTGGAGAAGGCGCTTAGGAGCCAGTCGAACAGCACCATCTACAACTGGACGCCATTTGGTGAGAATGGGACGAACATCTATATTGCAGACATCGACAGCCAGGTCTCATTCTTCAGCCTGAAGGCACTAGGAAGGGATACGAACAACTTGTCACAACCAGATGATTTCCCTGAGGCAGATACGGCACTCGGGTCTTCGTCATATGTGGATAATATCACGGTGACCTATACAGTGGGTGGCGTTCCCATTGCACTTCGCAATTATACAATCTTCGCAAAGGATGTCGCGAATGTCTCTGTGGTGAACTCGACGAACATGACAACCTTTGAGACAGGCCTTCTCTGGGACGCGTCGGACGGCGGCACAGAATATGCAGGAACCCAGGACCTTGTGCTCATCACCGCAGTGAATGAGGGCATGGAGTCATTCGCGGGAATCTCTGATTTTGAGATCAGGATTCCGGCAACGTTACGGGAATTGACAGGAACAAACGACATAGTCGTATTTTACGGTGAGATCAGATGATGAGTGGCAAGGCAAAAGGGCGGGGAAGCAGGGCATGGGTTATTATCCTCTGCTGCATCCTCTTTAGCATGGTCTCTCTCCCAGGCGTATTTGGCGGGTATATCACGATCGACCGTTACCACTATCAGTCAGGTGATGAAGTGCATTTTCTTGCGAACACGACAAACACGTCCCGGATTGACATTTATGCAGGAGATAAGGTCTTCAGGCTGTTTGGCTCTCCCATCGGCGAGCAGGTGTTCCTGCCTTCGGCAGACGGGGTGTATAGGATAGTCCTTACGTCAGAGAGTGGCGTGATTGAGGATGCTTTAGAGTTCACCGTTGGCCATATCTTGCAATCAACCGGTGCAATAGCCCTTGAGAAGGAGGAGTTCGTGGTTGGAGAAGAGGTGCAGATCGTAATCACTGCAGGCAATCCCTATACGCTGACGGTATCATCCTCTTCTGACTTCTGGTTCTATCGGCCTGAGGATGGGGGGGCAGCAGTATTTGTCCCGCCACGCGTTGGAAACTACCAGGTCACCTTCAACGATCTTGTCACAGGCCATGAAGAGGCAAGGCAGTTCCGCGTTGTCGGCCAGAAAGGTCATCACCTGGTCAATGACTCATTCGCAGGCAGGGCGCCCATTGTCAGCACGCCCGGCCTTTCAGGTGAGATAGGCATCGCATTCTCTGATGCGGGCGCAATGCAAAAGTCCCTCGCGTTTGATTATCAGAGCGGAAACATCATCCAGGTGCAGTCGAGGCAGCAGGTGGATATTGAGCAGCTAATCCAGGGAAATCAATATGATCTCTTCTTGTATGGCGAGGGGTTTTCCATTGATGTGCATAACGTGACATTTGCAGAGGGGCTGCGGTTGACTGTCGAGAATATCTCGTCGGGACTGATTCCGCTCAAGGATGTCCGGGCAGGTTTAGCTCTTGATTTTTCCAATATATCTTATGCGGGCGGAACGCTGAAAAAGATTGCCCAGGGAAATGCGCTGTATCGCTGTGCAGATTTTGATATGTCCAGCTTGACGTGCCCTGGCAAGTGGGAGCTTGTCAAGCGGATAATCCCTGGTGAAGAGTATAGTGCGCAATACGCTGGTGAAGGCATGATCGCTTTTGCGGAAGGCTTGATCGAGGTCTTGAACGTGCAGAGCTTTCCCATTGTTGGCGGGATCTGGTCTGTGAAATTTCAGACTAGTGGACTGGCAGACCTGGTGGTGACGCCGTTTGATAATACGTCTTGGTGGTCAGAAGATGACTCGTATGGAGACCTTGAATTCCTTGATATTTCCTGTGACGGAAATATCCTTCCGGATCAAATGGTGAATGGGAGTATCGTTGTCAGCGATTATTCCTGCGAAGGCATCGGTGAAGAGAGGAGCAGGGTGCATACGCAAGGATATCACGCGCTTCTTTTCGAGTATGGTGCGGCGAGCGCTGTCGCGTATAATGATGCAAAGCCTTGGTGGAATGGGAGCTATGCATATCGTCGCATAATCAATTTCACGAACAACAATGGCACATCCCTTGCCCAGGGGTACACTCTTAACATAAGTCTTGATACGCAGACGCTAATATCCGAAGGTAAGGTAAATACCGATTGCTCTGACGTCCGGTTCACCTGGTACAACGGGACAAAGAATGTGGAATTGGACAGGATCAATATCACGCCGTGCAATGATACGAACACTGTTTTTTTCATCAAGAGTAGGCTGCCGATATGGTCATGGGATGCGAATTATACTGTCTATTATGGAAATCCGACAGCGCCAGCGCCTCCTGAGAACAAGTCAAACATCTATTGGCTCTGGGATGATTTTGAGGACCTCACGCATAATTTCACGGACGGCACAGTTGGTGCGACAATAACTGCAAATGCCAAAAAGAATGGAAACTACGGTCTGCAAGGAGACGGCAATGCTGGCTATAAACGGGCAGTGAAGCCTGAGACAATGGCGCGGGGATTGATCATCGAGGGATGGGTGTTCTCTCAGGGGAATGGTACGACTGCAGACCTTCCAGGACTTGAATTGGGGATGTCATCGACAACCGAAGCAAATGGTTTTCAGGCAGTGCTTGATTGGCGATCAGGGACAGGAAGCAGTTCTGATATGCAAATAAGGAGGAATTTCAACAGCGGCTCAGTGATCGCCTCATCAACAGCGAATACTGTCGAAAAGTTCAAGTGGTATTATATCAAGTTCACATGGCAGGCAGACAGCTTCATGAGGATGGAGGTGTGGAATGCAAGCATGGTTCCCTGGGGCAACCTCACAGCAACTGATGCGACGTACACCACTGGCTATTATGGGGTTGGCGCGTACAGGAATGGCTGGTGGGATGATGTTGCCGTGCGATTGTTTACGACAAGTGAGCCTGGTGCGAACGTGTCTGATGAGCAGGCCAATGTTCTCGTCGTCAATCTGGACGCTCCTGAAAATGGAGCAACTCAGACAACGTCTCTTATTGATTTCAATTGCAGCGCAAGCTCGAATGACCCCTTGGTCAATATCACCTTGTATGGGGATTGGAATGGCTGGCATGCAAATGAAACAGTGCCTCTTGGCGGCCTGTCGAATTCGACGAACTTCTCAAAGAATATTCCTGACGGGACCTGGCAGTGGAACTGCCTTGCCTATGATGAGACTGACTTTAGCGGGACATATCCTATTAATTACTCATTCACTGTTGATGTGACTCCTCCGAGTGTATCAATACTTTCTCCTGTAGGAAACATCTCTGATCCGACACCTCTCTTGAATGTGACCTTTGGCGAGACTGTGGAGGAGGCGTGGTATGCTGTTGATGGCGGAGAAAATGTCACCTTGTGTAGTTCATGTTCCTCGTATCAGGATTTTCTTGACCTGGCAGAGGGGGGTTATATACTCGACGTCTATGTCAATGATTCTTTTGGGAATGTGGGAAACGATCAGTCGTCAATCACTCTTGATCTCAATCACTCCTTTAGTGATTCTTATGCAGATGAATCGAGCATACAATTGTTGAATGGGACAACATGGCAGGCACAAAATGTGAGCTTCCGTGGCATTAGGGAGGACTGGTGGAACTCGAGCTACTCGTATCGTATGCAAGTCAACATCACGAATACGAATGCAGATGATATCTCGGGGGACTATACTATTAATTTTACGATAAACACGACAGACCTCATCGACAGGACCAGGCTGCAGACAGACTGTGATGACCTGAGGATCGTTGAATTGGAAGGAGAGCAATCCATTGAACTGGACAGGATTGTTCTTGACTGTGCGAATGGCTCGACAGAAGTAAGGTTCCGACTTAGAAATCCGATTCAGGCGGGCGTGACAAACGCATCCTATTATATCTACCTCGCAAATCCATCAGCACAGAGCCCGCCAAACGATACTTCCAAGGTCTATCTCCTCTATGAGGATTTCGATGATGGCACTGCAGACGGCTGGATTGCGCATAACGGCATATGGGTGGTCGACAGTAACGCGTATTATCAGAGCGACAACCTGGCAACATACATGCGTGCATCCTACTCGAATTCGTCATGGGGGAACTACTCCGTTGATGTCATGATCAACATCTTGAGCGGAGGAGCAACAGGTGGATTTGCAGGAGTGCTCTTCAGGTGGCAGAATGAGACAGACCATTATGCATCTATCCTTGATGATAGGGTTGATCCTGATGACAGCATCTGGTTTCGACAATGGATCGCTGGCAGTTATACAACCAGTCCGCAGGAATACACGGATGTCACGGTGAACAGGGATGTATGGTCACCCCTGCGTATCAAGGTGTTCGATGATGCTGGCCAGGACACTATTCGGGCTATCTTTGACGGCATTACCCATGAGTACAATTACACAGCGTGGTCGTCAGGTGGCATCGGCCTGATGATGCATGGCACCCAGGCCTATTATGATAATGTGACCGTGCGTGAGTTCTTAGGTAAAGAGCCTGCCATAAGCTTAGGATCTGAAGAATTCAGGGCGGCAGGGGATGCCGGCCATCTCATAAGCAGAGCAGTCAACGCTTCTGGTGAGATCGCAGTGTTCAAGAATATAACTTGGCAGGAGGCAGGAACTGACAGCGCAAACAACATCAGCTTACAGGTAAGTGCGGACGGCGGGGCATCGTATTGTACAGCGCAGAACGGTCAGAGGCTTGACATGAAATCCTGTCCCGGATTTATTGCTGGCCAAAGCATGGTGTATGATGCCTTGTTTGTGACAAATGACTCCCGTGTGATAAGCCTCACCAGCGTCGCATTTGCCTGGTCTGAGGATGGTTCTCCCCCGCAGGTATCTGTTGCCTCGCCGAACATGAGCGGATTGTATAATGGGGAATTTCTTGTCAATGCGAGCATCAATGATTCAGGTACTGGTGTGTCAAGCGCGAAGTTTGTCGTGTTGAATGGGACAGGTGATGTTGTTGATCAGGATGTGCTTTCTCTCTCATCAGGAAATACCTCAGAGGGGTATTGGTCCTTGACCTATGATCCCGTGCTTCTTGAGGATGGAACATACAATATATCTCTCAATGCCTCTGACGGGGAGGACAATTTTAATGATTCGGTCCTCGTGGAAATTAGTATTGATACGGCATCTCCTACGATAGGACAGAAGGAATTGAATACGTCGGGTCCTGCGGACAGGAATGAATCTGTCTGCATTAATGTGTCTGGAATTGGAGATGAGAACGGCATCGCCTCTGTCACCGCGGATGTCAATCTTTCAAATGGAAGTGAAAAAAACATCCTCCTTGATGATACCTCTGTATGCGCAGGCATCCTCGGCGATGGCGTGTACGGCCTCGTTCTGGAGGTTGGGAATACGGTTGGCACGTTCACGTTCGTGAATGTGACAGTGTCTGATCCTGCAGGAAACAGCGCATACAATGCTACTCCACAAAACCTCACAGTCATTGAGACAGCAGCCCCTGTTATTGCTCTGACAGAGCCGCAGAACAACACAGGAAACGCTGATGGCATGATCAGCTTCAGATATGCTGTCTCTGACGAGAGCGAAATCGGAAATTGCAGCCTTGTCATCAATTCGACGGTAAACGCGACCAATGTGACAATAGATCAGGCACAGAACCAAAGCTTTTTCCATGTCGTGGATGAACCAGCAAGGATTCAATGGAAGATTCGTTGCGCCGACGTCTATGGCAACCTGCAGGAGACAGGAGAGCGTGTGCTTGATGTGATATTGTTCGGTGGGCTAAACGGAACCAACATGTCAGGGGTCGACCCTGAGAATATCGTGAATCTCACAATAGAAATGCCCTCATACGGCCGCATACTCTTTACCGAGCCGGTGAATCTCTCAGGCGGGGCTGATCTCGGGGCGGTCATCACGATAGCGAATAATAGCATCAGCGTCAACAGCTCCGAAGAGCCGCGTCTCAACAAGACCGCCATCTTGAGCATATATGGCTTGGACTACACCAAGACGCCAGTAGTGCTCAAGGACAGCCTCCCCTGCCTTCCAGTGCAATGCGCAATCAATACGTATGCAGGGGGCATCATCTCGTTCAACGTGACCTCTTTCTCTTCGTATGTGACAGGAGCGAATGCTGATCTTGGCATATGGGACAGTACAGACTCTGAAGAAGGCTCCCAGACGAAATATGTCCTTGAACAGGTAGGATTCTTCGTGAACTATTCAAACAAGACGTCAAGTGTCCCGATTACCGGTGTAGGAATATCTTGTATGCTTACTGTTGACAGCTCAACAATAAACATGACGTATAACAGCACAAGCAAGCTCTACGAGTTTTCGAGATCATTCATCTATACGGGAGAATACACGTGGAATGTCACGTGCAACGGCTCATCGCAGGGATATGAGGCACTCTCTACACCAGACACGGTCACCATAACCAGTCTTGACCAATGGTGGAACAAGAATTGGAGCAGGTGCATGAACATTGAAATAAAGAACAACGGATTGGTGGCACTCATCGACTTTCCCGTCTATCTCAACGTCTCTTCTACTGCAAATATGAACGCGGATTACAGCGACTTGCGTTTCGTGAACACGACATGCGACAATGGAGGATCAGCGCTGGACTACGAGATAGAATACAAGACAGCCATCGCGGCAGAGGTCTGGGTCGAGATCGACATGCTACCTGCCAACGGGAAGGTCATTGCAATGTACTATGACAACCCCGCTGCCTCCCCTGGAGAGGACGCCGAAGGGACGTGGAACAGCAACTTTGGCATTGTCTATCACATGAATGCGAGCGGCAATGATTCCACAGCAAACAACCTGGACAGGGTTTCAGATATCGGGACGCCAGGAGCCAAGAATACGTACATTGGCTATGGGCGCTCCTTTGACGGGACGAGCGCGTGGAATATGACTGACATGGCATACTGGGAGCAACAATGGAGCGTGAGGACCCATGAAGCCCTCTTTGCCACTGGAAATGATGTGACAACCAGGCAGACCCTGTTTGCAGAAGGGGGCGCTTCCAACGGAGTCATGCTCTATATTGATGCAGGGCAGCTGTATGCCCGCTGGTGGAGCGAATCGCAGGGATGGGCAGGAGACCACATCAATACGCCAATATCTGCAAATACTGTCTATCATGCAGTTCTGACCTACAGTTATCCTGGAAACTATTCTCTCATCGTCAACGGCAATCAAGTGGACGCGAGAGTGGCAGCGGCACTTATGAATGCCCACACAGGAAACGGCGGCATCGCATACACCGGTTCTGACACGAAGGACTATCATGACAGTACCACCCAGGCGGGGAACTATTTTATCGGAACTATTCACGAATTCAGGGTCATGGACACTGCAGAGAGTATTGACTGGTACAATATGACAGCACAGATTCTCCTCAACTATTCAGCAGCCGTCATCATGGGAAGCGAGATCAACCATGTTCCAGTGGTTGAGAATGCCACGTTCAATGCCTCGCTGATCGAGGGGAACGATCCGGTCATGCTTAATGTGACTGTCACCGACCTTTTCGGAAACGACACTGTTTCCTCAGTCAATGCCACATTCACGTATCCGAACGGGACAAAAGTGAATGCCAGCCTGACTCAGCTTCTGGAGAACCTCACGTATGACACGCCAGACAGGGAGAGCGGCGAGCAGCAGGCGTACGCACGGGTGTATGGTTCCACCAATGCGAGGGCTGAGACTGGTTTCATCATCCTCACCAGCCTGTCAGATACAGTCACCCTCCAGAACACATACAACAGGAGCAAGGCATTCATCATCAGGCGGTATGCCATGGCGAACAATGATTCGAATAATGAGCCTGACGGGGCTACAGCGAATATCGAATGGGCGAACTGCACTGGAGACGTCTGCAACCAGCTCACGGCAACAAGGTATGCGAGCACGGGAAAAGAAGACCTTTTGGCATCGTACTCCATACTTCAGGCAGATAATATCCAGGCGTGGAACTTCACGATCTCATGGGCATCAGGGCAGACGGCCGCCACATTTGATCCGGACCCCGACCTTCCGGCAGGCTTTGCCGACAGCTGCCTCGTGAATGTGCACCGGTCGACGAGTATCAATTCTAATGATATCAACGATTTCGCCGAGGCAGAGGTGGAAAGCAACATAACGGCAGCCGACAATATCGATTTTTACCGTGATCCTGAGACAGCTCCTGCAGCTGCCGGAACTACTGTCGCTGATGTCTTGTGCTTCAGGGACGCAAGCGTTGTCCAGCAGCTTTTCACGGTCATGCCTGACGCGGAGCCTGCCACGCAGGACGTGAGCATGAGCCCGGTGAACACCTCGATCTCATTTGCCATCCATAACCATCGCCAGGCAGATGACGGCGTTGGGCAGAACGCGATCATCAACAACATCACGAATGCCACGAACATCCAGTTCTATGTCGCAGAGACCGGGCTTACCGGAGTGCAATCGCAGGTGACAGCATACGTGGCCAATTTCGAGAATGACTCGCAGGCATCCACCCAGCACTTTCGCATAAGTCCAGCATATACTGACCAGAACATCACAAGCGCGTTCTCGCCTTCAGCCAGCAGCCTGAACAGGACCCTTCTCACGTGCGACAATTCCATGGAAGCAGGAGGGGGCACAGCCCACACGAGGGATTACTGGGGGTACATGCTCGACTCAACCAGCACCATCAGGGCGGTAAATTTCAGGACGAGATCCTCAACCCAGCCATCGTTGATCAACTGCTGGATCATCACCTGGCCTAATACGAGCTCAGTCATCTTCGAGAACATGACTGATGCCGCAACAGCCTGGATAACTTATGATGATATCGACACGACAGTCCTTGCCAGCATCAACAACATCACCGTGAAAGTCACCGTCTCCTCCTATAACAAAAGCGGTTCGCTCATGAGCGGGAATGACAATCCTGACCTTGAGGTGGCGCTCGCAACCATCGACCAGGGAGGCTGGGTGACAATAGGCAACATCAGCGCAACAGGAGCAGGGACATTTTCTGCAACAACCACAGACAGTGCAATCCTCACGGCATGGTTGACGTCGGCGAACAGGGATGTCAGGATCAGGGGGGCTGGCATGGATTACTATGATGAGACAAATATAGACGAGATCAATTGGACAGGCCTTGTCATCGAGATAAGCCACGAGTCAAGGTCAAGCCTTTGGCAGGCGGAATGGACAGACACGTACCAGCTTGGATTGTATAATGTCACGGACATCTATGCCATGGACAACATCAGCCAGGCCAACCACAGCACCTATACCAACCTGACATTCACGGCGGTTGCGACTCCCTTATCTTCGTTCAATCTCTCATCGCCGGTGAATGCGTCTGAAAGCCAAAACCTGCTCCCTAACCTCACCTGGGATGCGACTTCAGGAAAGAACTTCCTGAACTACACGATCCAGCTGGACAAGGACCCTCTCTTCGGCAGCCCTGACTATACCTACAAGACATCCCCGATAGGAAACACCTCCTACAAGGTCGACTATGCCCTTGACGCGAATGCGCGGTATTATTGGCGGGTAAACGCCTATAATCTCTATGGGAATTCCACATCATCCATAAGCGTGTTCCAGTACATCATAGACACCATTGCCCCGTCCGTGACCCTGAACAGCCCACCCCATAGGACAATCACCAATAATGCCTCAATCACATTCACCTATACCCCTGCAGATACCAACACCCTCAGTTCCTGTACATTATACGGGAATTTCTCAGGGCTGTTCCTTGCGAATTCGACCAACACGACTATACTGAACAACACGGTCAATAACTTCACCATTACTGTCCCGGAGGGAATATTTGACTGGAATGCGCAGTGCAATGATACTGCAGGCAATTCGAACTTCGCGTCAGGAAACTACACACTTACTGCAGATACCTCAGGTCCCGCCATTGGGATTATAAGCCCCGCGAACAATACCCTCGAGAACACGACCAACAATATCAACTTCACGGCAAATGCGAATGATACCTATGCGAACATCAGCTCATGCAAGCTCATCATCGATGGCGTTGTTGAAATGACCAAGACAGGAATCCAGGAGGGAGATCCCTTCACCTTCACGAGATTCGTCCTGAACGGCAACCACACGTGGATGGTGAATTGCACAGACTCGCTTGGGAATGAGAACTCGTCTGAAATCAGCAATCTCAGTGTCCTTGTCATCGATAACGATCCGCCTCTCATCACGTTGCATCATCCTGGACAGGATGGCTTCGAGAACTCACTGGATGTCAACTTCAACTTCACTCCAGAGGATGCGACAGGCATCGCAAATTGCAGCATACACATAGACGGCCTGCTTAACCAGACCAATACGTCAGTCGAGACATTTATCGCGAACAATTTCACAGTTGCAGGCCTTGCTGAGGGCACCCATAATTGGAGCATCTCCTGTTATGACAATGGCACAGACTTCAACCTGGGAAGCTCTGGCTGGAGAAATTTCACGGTCGATGTGACGTATCCCTCCCTGGATGTGGCCGGCCCGCCAAATGATACCTTCTCATTATCCTCTATGGTAAATTTCACCTATGTGGCAAATGATACACATCTTTACCAGTGCACCCTCCTGGCAAATTTTTCAGGGGTTTACGCAGAGAATATGACCGATGCGCCGCAAAGCAATGCCTCAAGCAACTTCACGCTTTTTCTTCCTGATGGGAATTATCTCTGGAACATCAAGTGCAACGACACTGCAGGAAATACGAAGTATGGCGACTACAACCGGACAGTCAAAGTGGACACGACAGCTCCTGCCTATTCCAACAATGTGACCTCTCCTGCATCACCAGCGACGTTCAATGCAACCCAGCTCTACGAGTTCAACATCACATGGACTGACAGCTTTGGCGTCGCAGCCGTCCTTCTCGAGCATAATTTCACAGGGACTTTGATGAATGAGAGCGTGGCCGGCTCGGGCAGCATCTATTCTTTCACGGTTCAAGGGCTTTCCGCAGGCTCCTATATATATACTTGGTACGCAAACGACACAGTAAGCCACACGAACAGCACCCCGAATTACGCCTATACTGTCAATCGTGCGCAGGCGAACATCAGCCTCTACCTCAACGGGACAGAAGGGAACCTTACGGCCAATGAGGATCAGGATGTCAATATGACTGTGGTTTCAAATCTGCCGCAGGGAGGATTTGTGCACCTCTACTTGAACGGCACCGAGATCCAGAACGGGTCATCACCCATTGAGAACATAACCTTTTTCTCAAATCCGGGGACCTATAACATCACTGCGTTCTTCAATACAACCCAGAATTACACCGGGCAGGTGGTCACGCACTTCCTTCAGGTGAACGATACGACAGGCCCGAACCTGACGATGTATTTCCCAGAGGCAAACGGCACAGTCGGAACAGCCCTTGTCACGTTCTCGTACAAGGTGGCAGACGCAAGCGCAGTCACCAATTGCTCCCTCTACATCAATGGCTCGCTGAATACGACCGATACGGAAATCATGACGGATGCGACCCAGACGTTCTCCGTCCCCTTTGAAGACGGAAGCTATTCCTGGCAGGTGAGGTGCTACGACATCCCTGGGAATCTTGGTGCCAGCGGGATACGGGATTTTGTCGTGAACATCATCCCTTTCCTTAACGTGAGCGTCAACACATCCCTGCCAGAATACGAGAGAGGAGATACGCTCATCGTGAGGGTCATGGCGAATGACACCTATGGGAATCCGGTCGTGTCCGATGCGACAGTGAGCGTGATCTTTACGAACAACAGCATTACTCAAGTCCCCTGGTGGAATGCCAGCTATCCCTACCGCTTCCCCATAAACATCACGAACAACAACGCGAGCATACTCGAGGAGGGGTATACTGTGCTTATCGCGCTCAACACGACCAATCCGGAGATGCAGCCTGATGGCGATGACATTCGGATCGTGTTTTTCAACGAGTCCAACCAGACAAACATAGAGCTCGACCGGGTCAACACGACTGCATTCAACACAACCCAGACAGACTTGTGGTTCAGGCTCCAGGAGGGCATAAGCGAAAATAATCATACCAGCATGTATTACGTCTATTTTGGGAACGGCACAGTCACAAGCCCGCCGGCAAATCAGAGCAATATCTACTTCTTTTATGAGGATTTTGAGGAAGGGAATATCTCTGACTGGACCAATTACAGCCTGGGGCAGGTGGGGCTTGCGCTGGCTGGCGGAAGCTATGTGGGCCGAAAGGACACCAACAACGATCCGAACGGCGGATACGCCCTCTTCACGAAGAACATCACAGGATATGTCGCGCTGTACCGCTTTAACAGGCCGAATGAAGCTGGCGGTGAACAATCAAGATATGCGATATCTGACAGCGGGTTCAATGGCTACGGCTTCCAGATAACGGATGTCAACCCTTCTGGGACATTCGGCATTGAAGAGCGTTCAGGAGGAACGAGCGCAGGAAATGTCGCGACGACAGCTACGTCGTATTTCTTCCTGAACACCTGGTATGTTATCGAGCAGACGTGGAACAACACGCAGATCAACATCACTGTCTATAATGATACGGATCGCACTTACCTCGATTCCCTCCAGGGGACAGACCCGAGCGTTGTCCAATTCGACAGGTTTGTCATCCATGGCGGTTATCAATTCGATACAGATGATATCCGCATCAGGATTCTCATCGAGAATGAACCGATAGCAGGCATATTGCCGCAGGAGACTCTCCTCGGGCTGAAGGCGGGGCTGACTGACGCGCTGAACGGGACTCTCATCACCAACTTCTCGATGCTCGGGTGGCCTGTCGGGAATTATTCTGCAGTGGCTTTTGCTCAGGCTTCAGGCTTTAATACGGGAAAAGGGTATGCTGCTTTCAACCTGAATCCTGATTCCACCACTCCGAACATCACCCTTGTCTCTCCCCATGACCTATACGCGCAAGGGGAGGACCTTGTGAATTTCACGTATGCTCCACACGATATTAATCTGCTGTCCTGTGCATTGTATCTCGGGAAAGACGGCGGTTTCAGCAAGAACCAGACCGATTCCTCTCCTGTGAATGGGGCGAACAACACGTTCGCAGACATCTTTATGGTCTCCGGGGTTTACGCATGGAACGTGAACTGCAGCGACACGGACGGCAACTGGGGATTCGCTCCCGCTAACTTCACATTGAACATCACAGGACCTGATTTCACCATGGACACGAGCGACATCTTCTTCGGAAACGAGTCGGTTGTCGAAGGCAACAACATCACGATATTCGCAAACATCTCCAATGCCGGATTGACGAACGCGACAAGCGAGTTCAATGTGTCCTTCTATCTTGGGAATCCTTCTCAAGGAGGGACTCTCATCGATTCTAATCAGACTGTCGGCATCCTTGCATCAGGGGAATGGGCTGTCGTGAACGTGTCCCATATACTCATCCCGGGCAAGAACGAGATATGGGTCATGATCGATCCCGGGCAGGAGGTGAATGAGACTGACGAGCAGAATAACAATGCGAGTTATAATTTGTCCGTCTCATTGTACCAGCTCTATTATGGCAATGTGACGAAAAACATCATCCTCGGATTTGGCGTCAACGATTCGCTCCTTGGGTTCACGAATGCGTCGGTGAATGAAAATAGCTTCCTCTTTGTTGCTGATATTGACAGCAGTTTCAGCTTTTCTGGTCTTCAGGCGATTGGAAGGAGCACAAACAACCTGACTGTCGGAAACGATTTCACAGATATCGATGCCGGGCTTGCGAGTGCGGGCTTCAATGATTCGGTGAAACTTGTCTGGGGCAATGGCACTGATGTCCCGGTCGCGACACGCGCATTCAATTTTTCCTCTGGAGACATCTCTGACGTCCCCATAGTCAACTCGACAAATACCTCTGCATTCGTGTCTGGCATCCTGTGGGACACTGCAGATGACACGTCGGTGAATCTCCAGTATGATGATTCGGATGAGGAGGACTTGGTCTTTGTGACAGAATTATCTCTTGGAGGAGCGGGCATGTATGGGGTGTATGATTATGAGATCAAGGTTCCCGCGCTCCTTCGGGCATACAAGGCAGGAACAGATGCGTTCGCGATCTATGTTGAGTTGACATAGCGCAGAATGATTGGAATCATGCTTCATCACTTGCGCATTCTCCGGCCGATGGCCGGCGAATGCGCAATTTTTTCCCTATTTTTCCACGTTGCAGGACGAACCATTAGTCAATTTAATTAAATAGAACAATATATTAAACAATATCTGATTGTAGTTAGAATAATACTGTATTTAAAAATTACACAAATGAATTAATTACTTAAATAGTGTGGGTGGGTGATGCAAGTCTTGGCTTGGCAAGTGCCGAATATGATTGTCCATTACTATATATAGAGGGTTATTGGCATGTTCTATACACATTTTTCTGGCTTCCTTTGTCCTTACCGTAATATTTTTAAATAGCTGAACTTCTGAAAAATGCGGGGTGAAATCATCAGAGGCATACTAGAGAAAGTCAAGGGAGTGGTCAAAAAGAAACAGGGAGGGTTGGCTCCTCCATTTCCATCCTTGAAAACTGACGCACTGCCGCAGGCAATCTCTACGTCCAGGCCGTTTCCTGCAACTGGTCATGTGACAGCTCCGTCGGAAAAACAGCACCCTATCAGCCAGGCGTTTTCTGGAGAAGCGAGAAGTCCACCAGACGCAGCCTTGAGGACGGGCAGGGATGCATCTGCTGCATCAAAGCCAGAGCTTTCTTTTCCAGAGCTGAAAGTCCCGCCGAAAAAACAGGTTGATTATAATTCGATCGTCAATACTATCATTGCAGACGTGCAGAAGAACAATATTTCCGCCACGCATTCTGTCGCGGGCCAGGATACTGCATCATTGCCTTCAGGGCTGCTTGCAAACGCGCTCTTTTTTGAGAAGATCGAGCGCCTCTTGCAGGATACGCAGCTGTCAGAGCAGGAAGTCAAGAACCTTCTGGAAAAGGACATCTTTGCCAAGATGAAGGAGTATCATGGCAGAAAAAAGGAAGGCAAGTCCTATGTGTTTGATAAGACTGATTATGATGCATATGTCATGGAGAAGATCCACTCGCTCAAGTCATTGGAAGACGATTGGATCCGTGTGAGCCAGGAAGTGAGCGCCCTGCAGGACACCCTGCGTGAGCGGGAAGAGAAGATTGAGCAGATGATTGATGATCTGAAGCAGGTGATGGCAAAGCATGGCGCGTTTGAGAAGCAGGATCTTCTTGCAAAAAATGGGAAAAAAGGGCTGCAAAGGATGGCAAGAACAGGCGGGGCAGTGGCTGCCTCTGCAGAAACAGCCCTTGATCCGCTGATAGGGGATATGCGTCCTTTCCCGGCAAGCTCCCCTCCGGCAAGCCCACTTATCGCAGGCATTCCTGAGCAGCCGATAGCATCCCTGCCAGGGCAACATCCTGGTGGAGAGGTGATGCCTGCTGCAGGTTTCTCTGATGAAGGTCTTGAGAATGCTGGATTGGCAGGCCCTCCCGCTCCCACAATCCTTGACAAGCTGCTTCCGCCTGATAAGGCGTTCATCCTCGCAGACGGCAGGGCAATAGCCTCACTTCGTGAGCTGCAGGAGATGCTCTCATCTGTCGACGATACTGTCTTTTCACATCACGTGAATGCGCAGGAGAACCATTTTCTTCCCTGGCTTTCCCTCTTTGATCCTTTTCTCTCAGAACAGGCAAAGGGAATACGTGCAAAGGAAGAGTTTTCTCGCTTTCTCGATGCGCTATTTCTCGACGAAAGATAATCCCCTACCCGATTCGTATCACTTACTTGTCATCTGAGACCGTTCTTTTGGCTGGAGATTCGAATCAGCGACGGCAATAACTTTTCTGCACACCCATTTACGCTATCATTATACATAACACTATACGAAACCGAAATATTTATATATGAGTATACGAATTAATATATTAATTTAGTATAATGGTCTCGTTTATCGGACGGGATCGTGGAAAAGGTGAAATCAAAATGATTCGACGAAACCTGATAAAAAACATCAGTTTTGTGGTATTGACAATATTGGCTCTCAGTTTTGTGCTGCGATTCAGCTTTGCAGAGCCGACAGAGCCTATCGGTGTGCACACCCTCACTGTTGGAAGAAGTGAGCGCCTCTTGAACACATCGTATAGTCCCAAGTCAACTCCTGCCGAAGCAGGCAACGTGACTGAGCTCGTGTTGAACGCGACATCCGTCACAAAATCCTGGCAGGGCTACTATGGGAACATCAGCGGCCAGCTCATCTTGCAGGATGCCCAGAACAACACGCTCTACAATTGGAACGATGCAGAGCCCCAGGGAAAGATCTACACGTCGACAAACTCCTCAGTTGCGTGGGGTCAGATCCGCTGCTTCAATTTCACTGCTGGAGATCCGGATGCAGATGTTGGTAACGGAACCTATGTTGGATCTGATATCAATGCAAGCACAGAGAATGCCAGGTTCGGTCTCCTGAATACTGATCCAGACACGATCAACGTGACCTTCAACTGGACCAACCACACAAGGTTCAATGTCGGAACAGTGACGATCCATGAACAGACCTGCCCGACAACCTGGACATACATAGGCAATGTCTCCCAGGCAAAGGATTTCACAGAAGTCCTCCTGACTGACGGAAGCGTAAGCGACGGTGGCAGCAATGCGCTTGTCTTTGTCACGTTCATCGAGAATGACGAAAACAACGCATCAGACCCTATCGGCTTTGACGGAACTCCCTATGACTTCCAGATGCTAGTCATGGAAGATGGTCATACAGAAGCAACAGAAGACACCCAGACCAACTATTACTTCTGGGTAGAGATTGAGTAAACATTAATACAGCAGATTCTGGGCAATTGCCCGGGTCTGTCCTTTAACCAACAACGCGATGATGCCAATGAAACGCACACAGGCCAAGAGTGTACAGGCGATATGGCTCCTGATGGTCATTGGGGTTTCTCTGATCACCTGGGCATCTGTCAGTGCGCTTCCTGTCGGCCCGACGATAAGCGTCACCGATAACTCGACCATCAGTTCAACCCCGTATTCCCTTGCGAATGCCGGCGGCTATCTCTATTATGGTTCCATATCTGCTACCCAGCAGAACTATGCGTGGAAGGCATACATCGGGAACGTGACAGGCCTCTTCACATTGGATGATACAGAAGGCAGGACGATCTATGACTGGTCGGTGAATGCGTCTGAACTCACAGGAGAGATCTACGCGACAAGGAACAACTCGATAGACTGGACGTGGATCAACTGCTCAAATAGCTCCGTGAGGGACAATGAGACCACCTTTTTCGGTATGGTCGATTCTGCTCCTGACAGCATCAACAGCACGTTCAATGAGTCGACGCATAAGCCCATGCAGGTCGCGACGTCCACAATAAACGAGAGCACCTGCAGGATGACCTCGACCTATGTCAATGACACAAAGCAGACTGTGAGCGTTAACAGTGTATTCCAGGAGCTCCTCCTCATGGATGCGCATTTCAGCCTCATCTATGCGACCTTCATCGAGCAGGACCAATTCAATTACCAGACGAATTCGACAGACAATGTGACGAGCGACTTCCAGCTCATCCTCCCGGAGAACAAGACCCTCGCAACCCCGACCACCTATTATTTCTATGTGGAGATCTGAAGGAAAGGCTTTTTCACTTTTGTAGACCCTTTTTACTCCTTTGTTTCCAGGTGTTCTGGACACGCTTGCCTCCTATTCCGACGACAGAAGGAAATCATGTAGAACATAATTGATTATTGTATTTCTGTTTTCTTGTATTTCTGTACTTCATTGTTTCTATGTTTAAATGTTTTAATACTTCAATATTTTAGTAATAAATTAAATAATGTGGTTATTGTGTGATGAAATACTTACATAATACGAAAAATAACTTGGAAAAAGCCAAACTTTTTAAATCAGATACTTACATAATACGAATTACGTGGATTCGACGTATCGAAATGACACTGCAACTGAGAGTTGGCGAGATGGGGCGCTGCAGGAAAAAGAAGAGAACTATGTCGCAATAGCATTGCCCATGCAGAATGAGCAGAGATATTCTCACACCCTGAAAACGGCTGAGTTGTCTGTCCCGCTTTCTGTCTTCTTCACTGATGCAAGCATCCTGCGGGTGCTTGTCGCTTATCTCCATGATGTGGGGCGCCTGTCGTTTGATGAGATTGCGCTCCATCTCAAGAGAAGCTATGCTGCTGTCTGGACAAGCTACAGAAAGCTTCCTCAAGGGGCAACTGGCATCCCTGCATCCTCTGCCGTGAATGTTCCCTTGTCTGTCTTCTCAGATCGTCTGCTCGGCCCTCTTGAGGCGATTTGTGTCTTCCTGAAGGGCGCAGGGTTCTCCTATGCAGAGATGGGATCCCTCCTCAGGAAGGACCAAAGGACTGTCTGGACATCATATCATCGCGCGCAGAAAAAGCTTGAAGGGAGGGAACATGTATAAGGAGAAACAGGCCGGATGGGGAATTCTTGCCCTCCTGATGGTCCTTGCCCTGTCTGCCTGGGCAAGCGCGCTTCCGAGCGGTGTCGACTTCATCTATAATCAGACCCTTAATTACACGCCGCAGTCAGCAGCAGAATTGACGACAGCAGGAGGTTCATTTACGACGATGTCGCTCAATATCACTGCGCAATCCCTGCGGTGGAAGGCGTACGTGGGTAATGTCACCGGGATCATGACGCTGAATGATGCTGTGAACAACACCATCTATGATTGGACCCCGTCGATTGTGACAGGAGAGATATTTGCGTCCCGAGCGGGAACCCTCAATTGGGCGCTCACAGAGTGTGCTGATGCAGCAGACATGTCTGGCGAGATGACGGCAATCAATATGAATGCGGATAGCGCAGACAGCCTGAACAACACCTTCAATGCGTCATTCCATAAGGCATTCTATGTCGGGACAGTGTCGATTCCTCAGAACGATTGTTTTGCCATTGCAACCTATGTCAATGATACGCGTCAGGCAGCAGGTCCGACTGCGCTCTTCCAGGAGATCCTCCTGACAGATACCTCTTCCCTGTTCTACGCGACAATCATTGAGAACAATAAGTATGGCTTCAACAACCAGCTCTATGACTTCCAGCTGATTCTTGCCAATGATGAGTTTGCGTCAAGCCCGACAACCTATTATTTCTTTGCAGAGATTGGTTAGGTGCCATATGATTTGCGACGAATTCTTGAGTTATGGCGCTTGAGGCCTTCAATCTCATAATTTAATTAGTTACTAAATTATAAAATTACAAAAATAATGTAAGATTGTGCAATTAATAGTGTGGTGGTACATTAACACAGTGGTACAGTAGAAAACGAAACATTTAAATAGAAGTACTGTCATGGGATAGAGTAACATACAAAAGTGTATACTAGCGGCGCATGCGGTGCCGGCTAACATCGCGTGCGCCAATCGTGAAAAAGTGTCGGGAGGGTTCGTGTGTATGTGATAGGCGGAAACGCTAATCTGAAACACGCGAATGTACATGCATGAATCAAGAGATGCTCTTTACAGCAACAAAATGGGACATCCTGTCCATACTGAGTAAGGAAGGCAAGTCCCCTATCCAGATCGCGAAGATCGCAAAGACTTCTGTCGCAAATGTGAGCCAGCAGCTACGCCTCCTTGAAATGGCAGGTCTTGTCGCAAGCGTTCGGGTGCCGAATCGGGATCGCGGCCAGCCAAGGCTTGTCTATTCCCTTGTCAAGAGCACGGCAATGATCATTCTTCTTGAGCCCCACCATGCAGAGAAAAAGCAGATCACCCTGAACGCAAAAAGATCTGCAGTCATAAAGATCCTGCTTCTCGATGATGAAGCAAAGTCTGACCAGCTGTTTCGGATGTTCATGTCCTTTGAAGATGATCTGGACAGGATCAAGGCACTGTATGCGGATTTCTCAAACCAGACTCTCTATATAGTGTCGGATGATGACCGCGTGAAGAAAAAACATCTTGCAGCAAGTGTCCAGAAAAAATCATTCAAGTGCCAGTTTGTCTCAGCTCATGATGCACAAAGCCGCATGAAAGGGGACTTTTTCGTTCTTTACGATCCTTCGCATCTAAAAAAAAATGAAGGAGAGGTGGTTTTATGAAAAAAGAGAGAATATACGCAATCCTTTTTGTGGGATTGACACTAGCAATAGCCCTTGCAAGCGTGAGAATGGCGCTCGCAAACCCGGAAGGGGCAGAAGTTGGCGTGCTCAACTCAACACGGGGAAACCTGTCTGGTGGAAGCATCGGAAGCGTGTATGCGCAGGCAGGAAACATATCTGAACTCGAGATCAACGGGACCCAGATAACCAAGGCCTGGCAGGGCTTCTACGGTAATGTGACCGGAAACATCACATTGGAAGATTCCAATGGCCAGCAGCTGTACAAGTGGGGTATAGGATCAACCCAGGGAGAGGTTTATGCAGCCCGTGTCAACACGGTCAATTTCAATTGGGTCAACTGCTCGAATGCATCAAAGATCCTTGAGGAAGAGGTCGCGATGGGCATGGAAGAGACTGACGCAGACAACATCTCAGCGACATTCTCAACTGCAAATCCGCACCCGCAGTTCTATGTGGGCAATGCGAACATCACAGAGGCAGACACCTGCTATACGACTTATACCTATGTGAGTGGAGCAGCTCAATCAGCACCTTATGTGTATGCTGAAGTGATTTTGAATGATATCAACCATGATATAGTCTATGTGTCGGTCATTAACGACACGGCAACAGGATTTGATGGCGAGGCCCATGACTTCCAGATGCTTGTCCCTGAGGATGGGCACACATTGGCTGAGGAGAACACGCTGACCCAGTATTACTTCTGGGTGGAGCTCGGATAAGACGAACACTATTGAAAAGGTGACTAACATGAAAAGAAACGCATACATCGGATTGGTAACCCTCGTCCTGTTTTTAGGGGTTGCAGGGCTTGTCCTACGGGAGATAGCTGCACTGCCGTCCGGTGTTGCTGTCTCTTTTCAGTACAACGGCTCAAGCAATGGGACCGCAGCCGGATCAAGGAACGATTCTGGAGGGTATATCTATGTAACCAACATGGACACGCTCTCCCAGAACCAGAACTGGAAGGCATACCTCGGGAACGTGACAGGAAGCTTCACCTTGGATGACGCGCAGAACAGGACGATATACAATTGGGAACTCACCGTCACCGGCGGAGAGGTCTATGCGTCGAGGAACAGCACCATCAACTGGCCAGGGATTGTCTGCGCCAATGAGGCGCATATGGAGAGCGAGAACAATTACTTCGGCTACAGCGCGACACAGGTCGACAACATCAACCGCTCGTTCAATGCGACTGTGCATACTCAGATCAAGGTGGGTGCGGTGACGATCACGGCGAACACCTGTAATTCGACCTTCCTGTTTGTCAACGACACCCGCCAGGCGACTGCGACCGCCTCTGATTTCCAGGAGGTTGTCCTCTCTGACGGAGGCAACATGGTCTTTGCGGCCCTTATCGAGAACAATGCATACGGCTTTGACAACACGACGTATGATTTCCAGATGATAGTCCCTGAGAACGGGTCAAGCACAACAACGAACGCGTATTACTTTTACGCAGAGATTAAGTGAATGAAAATGGCAAACAATAAGATACTGGCACTGTTGATAGCAGCAACATCTCTTCTGATGATAGGGCTTGTTGGCGTTGCCGTAAGCTATGACCAGACGACAGTCTCGACCCAGGTGAACATCACCCAGTCTGCGGCGACAGTCGCAAATATCGTTATCAACCAGGGAGGGCCGATCAACCTATCTGAGGGAACGGACTTGAATGTGGTCTGCAATGTGACAATCACTGACTATTCCGGCCTGAGCGACATCGACAAGGTCAACGCGACATTCCACAGGTCGAACACGAGCGTTTTTGCTGATGCTGAAAACAACACGGTCTACAAGAACACCAATTGCAGCTACAATTATTCGATCGATGCGAACAATTTTGCGTACTACTGCGATTTCAACGTGACCTATTACGCGTACAACGGGAGTTGGAACTGCACGGTCTTTGTCAACAGCACGCTGAACTACACCCAGAATGGGACCAATTTCAGCACGATCTATCCCCTCTACGCAGTCAACGTGACAGACGCAGTCGATTTTGGCAACCTCTCGGTCTTTGACACGTCAGATGTCAGCGAGATCAACGTGACGAACTGGGGCAACCAGCCCTTGAACCTGACCATCTATGGCTATGGGGGAAACAGCAATGCATCAGGCGGTGGCCTTGCCTTTGTCTGTCCGATAGGGACAAACATCTCTATTGGCAATGTGCGGTGGACATCTCTTGGCAACATCAGCTATGATACCATGGTTGCGATGACGAGTGGTCCTCGGGTTGTTCAGAATATAACTGTGCCTAAGCAGATGACTGATGAATTGTCTATCAATACAACGTATGTGAAGACATACATCCCGCCGAATCCCTTCGGTGTCTGCAATGGCACGATCGTGATTGAAGGGCAATTGGGCGGAAATCCATAAACAGAGGTGAAACTCATGGAAACTGAAGAATACTTGGCATTGGTGGAGCGGGACACGTATGAAGCTTTGGTCAGTATCCGTCTGGGTTATTGAGCAAGTATTGACCGCAAGATTTATATACGCCCTGATTCCTTTTTTAGGCCATGGTAAGGGGTTGGTCAGTATTTTTATCAATGGCCATTTTGTGCCTTGTTGTATTTACTCTTCCTTCGGTTTCAAGTGAACCAGAGAAGCTTATTTCGAATTCTGCGGACTGGAAGGATGTGTATTCCATCATGCTCTTTGGAAGCCTCGAGGGAAAATCAGTGAATTTCATCACGAGCGCTCGCCATTCCACAATCCTTCTCTATTCCATCAGTAAAGACATCGAGGTCGAGGTCATCTCCTCAAGAAGGAATGCCTTTGTCGCAGGCTATAGCTCGATTTTCGAGGGAAGGGGATATGAGAACGTGACAGAGGTCATCTACCAGAATGTCAATCTTGAGCTTGCAGACCGCCTGACAGGGATCAGGAATTTCATCATCATTGATCCGTCTTATGGGTATAATGCGATTTCTGTCGGCCCGTATGCAGTCGTTTCAAGGTCGTACGTGCTCTTTGCTGATGACAGGACAATCGGTCAAGTGATGGATTTTCTCGGAGGGATTGATGTTGATAAGGTGCTTCTCTATGGCCAGCTGGACAGGAGCGTGAAGGATGAACTTGCCAGGTACAATCCAGAGGTGATCAATGAGGGAGACCGCTTTGACAACAATATCGCTATCGTGAAGAAATTCCAGGAGATTGTCAATAAGAAGCAGGCGATCCTGACCAATGGCGAGTTTATCGAGGCAAGCCTTCTCACAGGCGCTGAGCCTGTCATTTTCATCGGAAGGACCAATGTCCCGGACCAGATCAGGGACTATATTAAGAAAAGCGGCATTGATGTGGGTGTGCTTATTGGAAACGACCTGATCGGCTCTGCGACGATCATCAGGAGGCAGCTTGGCATCAGTGTCTTTGTCAAGTTTGCCCAAGGGTCGAGGACGCCTTCAGGATCGATCGCGCCTGTCGAGGATCTTGACCGGTTTCCGATGCCAAGCTATAACCTGAACCTGGACATCTATGCTGTTGCCTACAACAAAGGGACAAGCGCTCTTGAAGTCACCTTCCATAATCTTGTTGATCTTGCCACATATTTCAAGTCGGCCATTTCTATCACCGATGGCGCTGACACCATTATCATCGGAGATCCGGAGCCTCTTTTCATCGACGGGGGAGAATACAAGACTGTCATCTATACAGAGTCTTCAGACGGGTCTCCCCTGCGGTTCCAGAATGACGAGCTCGAGGCCAAGGTCTTGACGATTTTCGGCGAGGGCAAGAAATCTTTGGAGTTTACTGTGGAAAAGACCCTGCGGGTGGAGTCGGTGACTGTCCTTGATGACACGGACATCGAGATAATGGATCTTGTCTATAACCGGCAGAAGAAGCAGTTTGAGGTGCAGATTGAGAACACCGGGGTTGTGGACGTGTATACGCAGGTGGAGCTTGTCGATCTTTTCGTCAATGGTGAGGCAGTCACTGTCGCGTCTGACGGGGTGACGTTTTTGAAGAAAGGGGAAAAGAAATGGATTCCTGTGGCAATCGAGCTTGCAGTAGAGGATGTTCTTGATAATGAGCAGGTCCTTGTGCAGGCGTTTTATGGTGCTCGGGAGATCTCGCTTGTCAAGGTCAAGGTCAAGAGCTTCGCGTTCAGGGAGAAAGGTCTTGACTATGTGACGTATGGGCTTATCATTCTGGTTGTCATCCTCCTCATAGCATTCATTGTCTTGAGAAAGAGGCGCTGCCCGAACTGCAAGGCGAAGAACAGGAAGAAAGCGACGCATTGTGTGAAATGCGGGCATCCTTTAAAAGACGTCCATAGAAGCCAGCAGAGTGGTCATTAGGGCCGTGTCGGGTATCACTGGGTGTGAAAGATAAATGTCAGATATTGTTGTTAAAAAATCCAGAATCCATGGGCAAGGAGTATTTGCCGGGAGGGATTTTAAGAAGGGAGAGGTGGTCATTGATTGGTCTACATGTTCAGATAGATTGACAAAGGAAGAAGTTAATAAATTACTCCCGAGTCAAAAAAAGTATGTTTCCTTCCTTAAGGATAATGTATTTGTTCTTTTCAAGCCGCCTGGAAAATATGTAAATCACTCTTGTGATTCCAATACTTACGTAAAAGAAGGATGTGATGTTGCAGTGAGAATGATTAGAAAAGGTGAAGAAATTACTGCAGATTATGTGAGAGAAAAGGTTCCTGGACTACATTTGAATTGTAACTGCGGTAGCAAAAAATGTCAGGGCGTTATCAAGATGCGTACCTGAAGAGACTTTTACAGATAATCCTGCGAGAATTCGCAGCACCCGTCAGCAGTTGGCTACGTTTCGATCCCTTGTTGTATAGCTGCGTTCTGTTCCCTTTTTATGATGCTGAGTTCTGATTTCTCAGTTAGCCGTCAGCCGGATGCTGATCCCAGAAAAAAAAGAGTGGCTCCCGGGTGGTGGGGAGGGTGGTTGAGAGAATAGAAATCTCTTGGGAGCCCTCTTTTTGTGAATGTGATTATCTTTTGAGGTTGAGCCGTTGCGGTGGCTTTCTGAGTTCCTGCAGCCACATGAGCCCGATCCTCATCATGTTCTTGTTGAACTTGTCTGACAGCTTGTACGTCTTCTTGTACAGGTCGTAGTCGATGATGCCCATGGTCTTCATAGGGGTGAGGATCCTGTCATAGAATTGCCTCTTGTTGTAGGAGAGGGAGACTTTCTTCTTTGGGCGGAGGGGGGAGTCTTGGACCTCTTCGACGAGTTTTCCTTCGTGAAGTGCTGTTGCGAACATGCTCATCTCTGTCTTTCCCATCTCGCCGTCTTTCAGTTTCATCTCTTCCACGAGCAATTTGCCGACTATGACTTGCTGTTTTGTTGCGAATATGATCTCGTAAATGTTCTCTGGCAGGTTGTACTGATCGAATAAAATAACCATACAGGCATACAAAGCATAACTAATATATAAATATTTCGATTTGTATACGTTTTTGTATACTGCTTTGTGATATTGCCCACATATATAAGGAGAAATATAAGTATGAAAATAAGTAAATATATAAATCCCTATAAAAAAATGAGGATGGTTATGGAAATCAGAAGGAAACTCTATTCCAGGGGAAGCTCATTTGAGACAACGATTCCCCGTCCTCTTCTCTTCGACATGGAGCCGGGAATGAAGTATGTGGTGGCATTCCAGTATGACCATGAGAAAAAGAGATGGTATGTCATAATCGAGAAAGACGAAGCACAAAAGGATCGTAGGCGCATGGTATGAAGATGGCTGACGAGAGACAAGGCGGACTATGGAGCAGGAAAGGATTCTTCGTACTATTTGTTTTCCTGCTTGTCCTCTGCTTGTTCTTCGTCAGCTTCATCGGGACAGACCAGACTCTTCTGGACAGGGCGACAGGATGGGCAGTCGCCACAGTGAATGTGAGAAACGGAACGATTGTTGAATGTGCAACAGACATTCCTGTTGGCCAGAGCCTCTTTTCAGCATACTGCATCGGGATGTATGAGAATCCAGCTAATCTCTTCCAGAACGTGTCCGGGTTTTCCTATCTCTTTGAATACAGCCCTGGTGTGGCAACAGACTATTGGAAAAGCTATAATCCGACACTTCCGAACTGGACAGTCCAGGACCTCACGTATGTGTCGCGCCTGAAGGGATATGTCATCGGCATGAGCGCTGAAGGCCATTTTTCCTATTTGGGAATCCTCAAGTCACAGGAGGATGTGCCTGTGGATAGCGGCTATAACCTGATCAGCTATCCGCTTGCTGTCGTCAAGGACATCAACGAGTCCTTGTCCTCGGTCTATGGGACATATACCCACGTGGTGGGATATAATACGACGATTGCGGACTATGTACTCTTCATTCCTGATCTTGATAATAATTCATTGAACTATACCGTGCCCTTCCAGGCATATTGGATCAACATGACTGCTGATGGGACGATCAATTTCGTAGCATAGCGTCTGGAGAAAAATTGCAATCCTGAAAAGATGAAAAGAAAAGAAGTGCAGAAAGAAGCGTGGAAAGCGTGGGACGTGCGTAATAGGAATGCGAAAGTGCGAGTCCATAAAGGTAGTTTGTCGCCTATTCCCCAGATGCGTTCCTGGATGCAGAGCTATTGTTTACATGCTGCTATATTGCTGTTCGTGCTGCTTTTCGCAGGCATGGGCAGCGCCATTCCTCCCCTTCCTACTGAGTTTTATGGAAGCGTGAAGGTATATAATGACAATGCGTCTACTGGTCTCGTGATCCGTGTCTATGACCCTGGTGCGCAGCAGTGCGGCAGGTTCACGACAGTCAACAGCGGGTATTATGGCGTGTTGTCCTGCATGGGCGATTGGGAGGAGACCAATGCTACTGACGAGGGTGCAGGCGTGGGTAATGTCTTGAATTTCACCTTTGATAGCCTGGAGACAAGCCTGATAGGGGATCCGACGTATGAGCCGGGAACCTTCAAGAGAGTGGATATAGTCGTGCCAAAACTGGTCTGCGGTGACGGATTCTGTGATAGTCTGGAGTCACAGCAGACCTGTCCTGACGACTGCGGAGCGCCTCCTGCCAATGAGACTCCTGGAGGGGGCGGCGATGAAGGTCAGGGTGAGGCTGGGGCTGGAGGCGGTAGCGGTGCTGGCGGGGGTGCTGGTGCAGGAGCAGCTGCAAACCAGCCGGCAAGCACCAAGAGCACATGCGAGGAGAAGTGGCTCTGCACCGAGTGGGGTGATTGCCAGTCGTCAGGAGTGCAAACGCGAAATTGCACTGAGATGACTGATTGCAACACGGACAGGAACAAGCCGCTTCTTTCCCAGGAGTGCTTCTATGTTCCCACCTGCTTTGATGGCATCATGAACGGGCTGGAAACAGGAGTTGATTGCGGCGGCCCCTGCCCTCCCTGTGCGCATTGCTTTGATAGGATTCAGAATTATGGCGAGCTTGCTGTTGATTGCGGCGGGCCTTGTCCTGCATGCCCGTCCTGTGCTGATGGGATGAGGAACCAGGGGGAATCAGGTGTTGATTGCGGCGGCCCGTGCCAGGCTTGCAAGACGATTTTTGAATTGCCGCGCCTGGTGTGTGTGCGCATGGTCGATCCGTTCAATCCCTATTTTATCTTCATAGCATCATTGCTGTTCTTGGTGCTTGTGGGAAGGGTGGTCTCATCTGAATTGAAGGTCAGGCGGATTAAGATGCGGATGCAGGATGAGCCAGCAAAGAGCCGCCTCAAGCGCGTTCTCAAGATTAGCAGGATCAGGCGAAGGACATTCAGGTTCATCATGTCAATACTCCTTGTTGCTCTTGTGACGTTCCTGTATTATTATTTCATCGGCATCTGCTATCAGCTCAACCTGCTCTACCTTTGGGTGTTCATCCTCGCCCTTGTTCTGATTCCCGTGGTAGTCCATTTCATCATGAAGCGATACGAGTATGATGAGAAGAAAAGGCTGGATGGGCTGCGCTTGCTTGCAGACACCCACTATAAGCAGATCACGGATTTGATCAGCCTGCAGAATGCTCACCTGCTTGAGCTTGAGCATGAGATCGCGGATGAGATCGTGCAGGTGCAAAAAAGTCCGGAGTATGCGGAATTGTTCAGGGGGACGCATTCCCTGAAGAAGGTCTATTCTTCCCTGCTTGCCCTTTTTGACAAGTATAAGAAGAGCAGCACGCCTTTTGCAGAGGAGCGCCTGCTCTTGAGCGAGCTGCGCGCGCTTTTGGAAAGCCAGGAATATGTGCAGCAGAGTGTCAATCATCCCAGGATACAGGCGATAGGGGATCGCCTGAAGCAGCTCTACACCATATACGAGCAGAAGCAGGAGCTGTATGAGGCATTGGACAGGCTTGATGCAGATGAAGATGGGAAAGAGGGGGTGGCAGCTTCAGGAGTTTCATCTAAGACGGCAGAGGAGCAATCTGAGCAGCCTGTCTCTCCATCTGGTCAGGCATCTTCTAAAGACTTGTCAACAGGAAATGCAGAGCAAAGCCCTGCGAAAGAAAAGGCATCTTCTGGAAGCGCAAAGGACGGGGCCGGGCCTAAAGGGCAGGATCATGCGGCGGGTGCTGCTGAAGGGGAGGTTGAGGGGAGGGGTGAAGGAAAGACTCAGGGAAAGACTGGAGGAGATGGCTGATGGGTCGCGGCAAGAGATGTTGGGAGGTGCGCAAGCGTAATGATGTGGTTGGAAGCCCTGTTTACCGGGCAGATATCATATCTGTGCAGAAATATAAAAATATTTTTATGATGTAATTGTATAAATAGTAAACTATTTATATGAGTTCTATCAGAGATATGATCACTTACTTGTATTTGCCGTTTCGGCGCGGCAATTGCACAGTCGGGGTATACGTGAAACGAGTCAACATTGCACTGAAAGACGATGTCCATACCAAGGCAAAGCTTATCGCGGTTCTGAAGGACACGACACTGAACAGCTATTTCGAGGATGCGATAGAGGCTGCGCTCGAAAAGGACAGGAACCTTCTCGAAAAACTGAAGAGGAAGCTGTAGATGGAAGACTGGAAGGCTGGAAGCGGGAAATGGGGAATGACAGGCAAAAGATTCCCCTCTGTGCGTGCAGCACTGTGCATCTTCCTCATCCTTGCCCTGGTTCCCGGAATAGCACGGGCAGACCCAGATACGCTGCCGCCAATCATACTCGCAAAATCCCCCAAAGGAGCAATCTCAGACTATCCTGTGGCGCTTGAGGTCACGACTGACGAGCCTGCATCATGCAGGTATGACACAGGCTATGGCTTGTTTGACGAGCTGGAGTTCCTCTTCGCAGGCCAGGGCACAGACCATCAGGATCTTCTCAACCTTCCGGAAGGGCAATATACCTTTTTTGTCGGCTGCAGGGATCTTCTGAACAACACAGGAATGACTGAGAATTTCACATTTACCGTCGACAGGACCCCTCCACTGATCACAAAGGCATACCCATCAGGGACATTGACCTCTGGACTGGTCGAGCTCAACGTGACGACAAATGAGCAGGCGGCATGCAGGTATGACATCACCAATGTGCCCTATGACTTGCTCCAGGAGACGTTTGACACGACTGGCAGATTCGTCCATAAGGAGCTATTGGGAAAGCTGCCCCAGGCGCAGTACAGGTATTATGTGCGTTGCAAGGATGGCGCTGGGAATGTGCAGCAGGACGGCTTCGAAGTCTCATTTGATGTCAACCTGAGGCCTTCGGCTGCTGTGATTATCGACGGGGGTGACGTGCTTAAGGCAGGCACCTATGAGGTCGGGGTGTCTTTGTCAGAAGAACTTGTGGAAGCCCCCATCCTCAAGTATAATTATAATGATGACGGGAATTTTCGGATAGTGTCATTGGTGGGAAGCGGTCTCGCCTATCATGGCTATCTTATCATCCCTGAAGATGCTGCTGACCGCATCGGCACGTTCTCCTTTTCAGGGATTGATCTCTCCGGACTTTCTGGGACAGAGATAACGGGTGGAAAGCTGTTCATCGTCGATACGAGAAAGCCGCCGGCACCTCTTTCCCTTGAGGTTACGAACGATAGGAAGGGATTGGAGCTGGAATGGTATTATGAGGGAGAGGAGGTTGATTACTTCAGGATCTTTCGGTCTGAGCTCTCGTCAGTGGACCAGATAAACTACCTGACGAGAACGACTGCGACAAGCTATCTTGATGGTGATGTCGAAGATGGGACGACGTACCATTACCGGATCTCTGCAGTGGACAAGGCAGGAAATGAGGGGGATCTCTCTACCGAGCGCTTCTTGACTGCAGATTACGGCCTGCAGGCATCTGAGCAGGTCACGCTTCCGGCATCCCTTTCAGGAAGCGTGAAAAAGCAGATCACTCTTCTTGACAGGAAGTCTCTTGAGCTCGAGCAGGTCATCTCTGACCTGTCAGGAGCAACTGATGCGGATACGGTGTCTGTCATCTCCTTTTTTGACCTGCTGGGAGAAGCTAAAGCAGCAGCGCAGGCAATCCAGGGAATGCGCCTGGAGCTTGAGGGCTATCTGTCCTCGCAACTTTCTGAGCAGGAGCTCTCGTCCAGGCTTGACCTGATCGATGTGCGCATGGAGCGGGCACTCAAGGATGTGGTGAAAGAGATTGACATCGACCAGAAATCCGAGCTTGTGCAGTCCCTTGAGGATGTGACGATCTTTCAGGCCATCGACGATGTCTTCTCCCGTGACCTGCCTGACCGGGCATCGTTTGAGCAGGAGATGCTTGCGATAAATGATAAGACAGATGTCAATGTGAAGATACTCCTGGTGCGCTTGCTCTCTTTTGAGAAGGAATCGTCCTTCGCGCTGGTGGAAAAGAGCATCCGCTCCGAAGGCAGCGCAGGCATTGTCGTCGAGATTATCCCAAAGGCAGTCGCCCAGAAAGCGTCCCTTGTCAAGAGCAGCGTACCTCCTATTGTGGTCAAGGATGATCCAGTCCTGAGATGGAATCCAAGCCGGGCTGACGGGTTTCGCTTCTCATACGCGATCCCTGGCCAGAAGGACATCAACAGCATGAAGACGGTGAGAACTGTCGTCCTGTCCGAGCCAGTATTGGCAGGGAGGAATGCGTCGTCAGGCAGGAACGATTCGATCACAGGCCTTGCGAGCGGAAACGGCCTCACGATGACGGAGAGCAAAGGCTCATGGTTCACTGGAATGAATTTCATCATGATTATCATAGGGGGGATCATCGTCCTGGGTCTTGCTGTCTATTACTTCTTTTTCTTGAAAGCAGAAGAAAGTTATGAGGCTGGCCAGAGCGGGGAGGCTTCTGTGCAACAGCTCGTGCAGAGGAAGGGAAGAGAGGTACCCGGGGCAGAAGCAGGCCATACAGTCTCCCCGACGGAAGAAAAGCGCCATTTTCATTCTGCAGAGAGAAGAGCTGCATCTGGTCATGTTGCGGAACCATGGTGCAGTATGTGCGGAAATGAGGTTCAAGAGCGACGGACTCAGGAGCGCCAGCCTGCCATGGTCAATCCAGCCAATGATTCAGCAGCTGCTGCATCTTCTGGAATGGTGAATGCTGCAGCAGTCCCTGGCACGAGATCACATCCTGACGTGGGCTCTGTGCAGTTGATGCGTCTCATGCATCATGCAAATGAGCGTGCAGATGCGCTTGATGTCGGCCAGGCCTATTCGTATTACCTGACCTTGCTCGACCTGTATCAGTATGCTGACCAGGAGAATGTAGCGCTCCATCATGGTATGTGCGAGGTGTATGATAAGCTAGCCCTTATGCAAGCGGTCAAAGACGTCCATGCGTGTATCGACAGGAAAAATGTCGTCGGGCTCAGGTCAGCGCTCACACGGCTTCAGGAACTCAGGTCGTCGCTTGCAGAAGAGGATGCGCGGGAAAGCGCCTTGTCGTCCTATGCACGAAGGGCAGAATCCTTTTCCAGGGATTTCCTGAAGGGCTTCGCATGATTTCAAGATGTATCTGGGTTGCTATTGGTGGGATGAATGTGGAGAGCAGGAAGAGGTGGGGTACATAAGAACGAAAGATTTATATACAAGTTATGATATAGATATACTAATTCGTATATTAGCAGCACAATTACGTGATCGACGTGGCGCACAAAAACATCAACAAGAAGCCAAGGATTCTTTATTTTCTCCTCGCAGGTCTCATATTGGTTCTCCTCATCCAGATAGGATACATCATAGCATATGACCGGACCAATGTCACGACAAGGGTGAACATCACCCAGTCACTCCCTATTATAACTAGTATCATCATCAATCAAGGTGCGCCAATCAACCTCTCCGAGGGAACTGTCCGCCTGGTCGAATGCAATGTGACGATCATTGACTACAACGGTCTTGCCGATATTGACAAGGTCAATGCGACATTCCACAGGGACAATGTCTCCCCGTTCGGTGCCCAAGACAACAATACACGATATCAAAATTATTCATGTGAGTATAACCAGACGGTCAACTCCTACACGTTCAGGTACATCTGCGCCTTTAATAATGTGACCTATCATGCCTACAATGGGAGCTGGAACTGCTCTGTCCAGGTGAACAACACACTCAATTACCCTATCAACGGCACCAATTCAAGCCTCATCTATCCCCTGTTTGCGATGAATGTCACAGACCTCATTGATTACGGCAACCTGTCTGTCTTCGACACGTCGAACGTCCAGCAGGTGAATGTGACAAACTGGGGCAACCAGCCGATCAATCTCAGTGTGTATGGTTACGGCGGCACAAGCAACCTGACAGGTCAGGAACTCTCTTTTATCTGTCCGTATGGGACAAATATTACCATTGGTAATGAGCGCTGGACTCCGGTAGGAAATGTCTCTTGGGTGACTATGGTCAATCTGACTAGCGGGCCAAGGACGATAGGCAATGTGACGATCTTCAAGCAGCAGACTGATGAGCTCTCGCTCAACACGACCTATTGGAAGCTCTACGTCCCGCCAAATCCTTTCGGCGTCTGCAATGGGACTGTTGTGTATGAGGCGCAACTTGCTGGCTGGTCTGGTTAGGGAAATTTTTCTTTTTTTGTGTTCTTTGAAAATGTTTGTGTCTTTCAAACTAAATATTTATAAATGAGCTTGTTCTGTTTTTTCATGTATGAAACGATTATTGCTTTGCACAGTTTTATTCTTGCTTCTCGCATTTCCCCATGTTGAAGGTACGGCGATTGGTGTGAGTAAAGCTCTCATCCATATTGATGACGTGTTGAAAAATGGATATGCAGAGGAGCAGGTGTATGTTTCGACTGATTCAGTAGAAAATCTTTCCTTGGTCTATGAAGCAGAAGGAGAAATTAAGCCCTGGATTTCTGTTAAGGAAGAGGGCGAGCTCTATATAAGCAGGGATCACGGGCAATGGGTGACTTTCGTCGTAAGCCCGCCCGCTGACGTGGCAAATGGCATGTATACGGGATTGATACGGGTGAGGACAGGTGTTCTCTCGACAGACATCAAGGGGCGCATTGGGAGTACGATTATCGTATCTTTTGCTATCCAGACAGAGATAGGCATAACAGGGCAGGAATTGATCTCATGCATTCCTGGCGGTTTTAGGATACCTGATACTGAGGAAGGAAAGCCTGTTGAATTTCGTTTCTCTGTCTTGAACCAGGGCAATGTACGGATCACTCCTGAGGCAAAGCTTGATTTTTGGGACAGGGAGCATGCAGTCAAGGTTGCGAGCGTGACCGTGACTGGGGAGGAAGTCCTTCCGACGATAAGCGTGGATACATTTCAGGCGATTCCCGGCCTTGAACTTTCCAAGGGCCAGTATTTTGTCAATGTGACTGTGCCGCTCTGCGCCCAGCCTGCAGAAGAGATCACATTCGAGGTTCTTGAAAAAGGTGGTATTTCAGACAGGGGGGATTTGATGCGCATAGAGAACCAATATTACGGACGTGTCGGCCAGATCACCCCCATAAAAGCGATTTTCAAGAACAGCGGGGAGCGGGCTGTCTCAGCAAAATTCAAAGGGACGATACGATCGGCAAATGTGGTGGTGAAGCTTATTGAGACAGACAACCTGGACGTCCTTCCTGGAGAGATTGTCGATTTCGAGAGCTTTTTTACGCCCGAGAAGGAAGGCAAATACGAGATTTTCGGAAGGGTTTTGTACAACAACAAGCTGACGTTTGAGAAGGCGTCTCTTCTGGAAGCCTTTCCTGCAGATGTTGGATTGGAGAAAGAGGTCGAGCGCAGGCGGATCTCCTCGTGGTCATTTGTGCCGATCATAATTGTCCTTGTGGCGATCATGCTGCTGGTTGTGTTGATCAAAAGGAAGCGCAAAAAGAAGGCAAAACGAATCATATCATAGGGGGGTGAAGATGGGCCAGAAGAATGTTCATATCTTTCTTGCACTCTTTCTCCTGTCTTTGGGTCTTGTGTCAGGAAGCCAGCTTCCTTCTCATCCCCGGGGGTTTGATGCCACAATCAATTCAAGTGACCAGGCGAATGCATTCGACGAGGATTATTCTACCTTTGCCCATATCAACCTGAGCGATGGAAATCTCACTTTTTTTAATTTCAACATCTCTTCCCATCCGGATGCGGAGCCATTGTATGTCGTCAATTTGGTTATTGATCTGGAGGTGTCAGGCATCACTGATGATCGCTGGGCGATCAGGTATTCTGATGATAATGGCACAACGCAGTATGATCTGAGGCTGTTTTCTGCAGAGAATGTCGTCAGGCAGAATCTTACCTTGTCAAATCTCACAGAGCACGGAAATGGTGTGTGGGTGTGGAGTGAGATCATGGAAAAACTGAAGATCATCATTGCTGGTCTTAATGATTCTGTTCCTGATGGTGCGGTGATGCATGTGTACGAGGTACGTGTAGTGGTAGGTCTTGATGATGAGATTCCATTAGTTTCCGCAGTTTCTCCTCAGAACAATTCTGTCTGGGAATTGTCAAGCGCTGTCCTTTTCAATTATACTGTCTCGGACAATTCGACGATTGTGTCTTGTGATTTGTACTTGAATGATTCTTTCAACAGTTCCCAGAGCTATCCTGACAAAGATCGTCTGAATACGTTCAATGTGACGCTGGAGAACAAGGAGTATTTTTGGTTGGTGAATTGTACAGATAGCAATGATATCTGGTCTGACGCGGGCAGGAACTATGTGGCAATTGATGCCAATCGGGAGCCAGAGGTCCTTTCAGTGACTAGCCTGCCGGTCGTTGTTCCTTCCCTCGGTGATATTGTGCAGGTCGAGTGCAATGCGAGTGTGACTGACCTGGACGGTTTAGGTGATCTAGTCAATGTGCAGGCAAGCCTGTATCATTCTTCTTCGTCTAATGGTGCTCCTGATGAGAGTTCTCTTCACCTTTCGAATGCGAGCTGTGATTCAATCTATGAGGGAGGTGGGTATAGGAATTATACCTGTGGCTTTTCTGTCTGGTATTATGCTGTTCCTGGTGAGTGGGCGTGCAATGCGACAGCTGTGGACATGAACGGGACGACTGGTTTCAATCATTCAGTCGTGAATGTGAGCACTATCTTCGGGATGAACATAACGCCTCTTATTATTGATTATGGCGTGTTGAATCCTGGAGAGAACTCGACAGCAGATTCTGCCATAACGATTGAGAACGTGGGAAATGGTGAGATGGATGTGGCATTGTTCGGATATGGGGCAAGTGAAGGTGACGGGCTCTCCATGGCTTGCGATGAGGGAAACATTTCTATTGGCTATGAGCGGTATTCCTTGAGTGGGGGACTTCTGTATTCCCTGATGACCTCTTTGACAGCAACCGCTGTGCAGCTTGATTCCTTCAACCTTGAGCCGAAGAATGATACCTTTTCTCCGACGAGGGATGTGTATTGGAAGATGGGGGTGCCAAAGCCGCAGAAGGGCAACTGCTCCGGTTTTGTCGTCGTGAGTCTTGTGCAGAGCTGATCCTTTCGTGATGTCACTGGACGTAGTTGAAATATTGAAATTATTACGTAATTGATACAAATACGAAACCCTCGTCTTAAAAGATAACCTTTATAAATAGGCGTATTCATAGTAAATACGAAACTGAGGACTATTGACAGTGACAATTAAGGCCTTATCGAGTATTGACGAGTACGCGCTCATCTCAGGAATCGAGGATCCCCAGCACAGGCTCCTCTTCCTGCTCTTCTTAAGGACGGGTATGACTGTCCATGAAATGGCAACTCTTCGTGTCGGGGAGTTTGATATGGAAAATGATGCATTGATTGTTCCTGCAAAAATTACGAAGAATAAAAAGAGTAGAAAGATCCTGCTGCCAAAAGAGCTGATGGTTCAGGTTCTTGATCATATCAGGGAATGCTCGCTGAAAAGGTCTGATTATCTGCTGTCCACAAGGCAGTCAAAACAGATGACTGAGAGGAGGATCCAGCAAATAGTGAGGCATCATACGGAAAGGATCATAGGCATACCCCTCAACCCGCGGGTATTTCGGCATTCCTTTATCATCAACGCATTCAAGGCCAAAGTGCCAGTGGGTGAGATAGAGGAGATGGTTGGGATAAGGAGCATCCAGCAATACATATACATGTATTTCGCAGATAGACAATGAAGAAAGATGAAAAGATAGAGAAGAAAGGCGTCACCACGAGAGTGAATTGGATTTTCATTGTGGCTGCGATAGCTGTATTATGCAACCTGTTGCTTGCTGCAGGAATGGACGTGTCCACCGATCCAACCACTGATTTTAATGTTTCCAAAGGATTCATATTCAATGTCACAGCAAATATCTCCTGTCAAACAGGTTCGTGCGGGAATGTCACTGCTGCCCTGAATGCACCTGTGTGGTGGAACACCTCCTGGCCGTATCGCCAGCAGGTAAATCTGAGCGTTTCCTCAGGAACGACCCCTGGCGACTATCAGGTCAAGATCATCCTCAATCAGTCCAATGTCGGATCGAGTTGGAACTGGTCTGATGAATGCGTCAATGCCAATTCCTCAAGACTTCGGATCATTAATGGGTCAGATGTGTCCCTTCTGGATTATTGGGTTGAGAATTGCTCTGTTGCCGGACAGAATATCACTCTTTGGGTTGAGGTTGATAAGAATATCACGACAACTCCAAGCGCGATTTATGTGTACTATGGAAATAAAAGTGCCACCCCGCTGACCAACGGCTCTGCGACTTTCGTATTTTTTGATGACTTCAATGGAGACCTTTCCAAGTGGACAAGGCATAAGACCTCAGGGGTCTATCCGAGAATCGAGAACCAATACATGGTCGCAGGCGGAGGCTCGACATCCTCTCCGTATGGGCATACTGCGCTTGGTACGAATGCGACATACACTGGATTTGTTGACGGGATAATCGAGGGAAAGTATTTTCTGAGTGCTGATGCAATAGGGGAGTTGGGCTTTAGAGGCTCTTATGCAGGGAATACCGGATATAAATCAAGAATTGATGCGCGGGGAGGTCAGGGTCTTTCCCATCTCAAGCCTCCTTATTCTGGTTGGAATTTTCTCCCGTCATGCACTGCATCCGGAACCCCTCCCGCAATAAGCACCTGGCTTGACTTCAGGATGACCATCACCGGTTCGACCTTCACAATACTTACAGGAAGTCTCACGAAAACCTGCTCAGATTCGCAATATACTGCAGCAGGGGAGATTTCCCTGCAGAACCATTATGGCTCCTTTACGCGGTATGATGATGTGCGGGTCAGGAAATATGCGTCTCCTGAGCCGACGTATGTGATCGGAGCAGAGGAGCGCCTTGTGCAAAAAGAGATCGTGCAGACCGGTTCTGGCTCGCCATTTTTTACCTCCCAGGCAAATCCTGCCAATTGGACAACGCATGCTTGTCTTGGGAACATGACTGCAGGAGACTATTGTCTCGTCGTCTGGGCGGTGAATTCGACAGGGAATTATAACAGCTCGTGGCAGGTGTTCGTGTCTGCTAATGAGTCAGTGGACAGGACTGAATCAGGGATCCTGAACATCACGATCATTAACGACACGCAGAAGCCGGTCGTCACAGGACCTGCGCTGAACACGTCGCTCATCAACCAGTCAGAGCCTGTTCATTTCTCTGTCTCGCTATCTGACAACACCATCCTCATCTCAGGGCTGATAAGTTTGAAATATCCGAATGGGAGTGTTGTGAACAGGACTCTCTCTCGAGGCTCTGGCACGTCTTGGTACTTGGAGATGAGTGACACGAACATGACCGGCACCTATAATGTCACCCATGTCATTGCTCAGGACCATGCAGGTAATGTCAACGATACCCCGCTTTCGAACCTGACCTTCAACGTGTCTGCATCACCCCCTGCTGATTTTGATCTCCTGTCTCCTCCTGACACGATAGAAACGACAAATCTGCTTCCGAACATGACATGGGAGGAGTCCTCTGACACCCTTTTTGCGAATTACACGCTTCTCCTCGACAAGGATTCCCTGTTCGGAAGCCCTGACTTCACCTATGCGACCTATGCGGTCACGAACACGTCGAAAGTTGTGGAAGCGCCTGTTGATCCTGACAGCACCTATTATTGGAAGGTTATTGCATATGACGTTTTTGGCAATGCAAAGAATTCATCATCAGTATACTCGTATATTACGGATCTAACTTCCCCGTCGGTGGCGCTTAACAATCCCTCTGACTTTGGATTTACGACCTCCCAGTCAGTCACCTTCAATTATACGCCGTCAGATATGAACACGATTACAAACTGTACCTTCTACACGAATGCGACAGGTCCTTGGATTGCGAATCAAACAAATTCATCAATAAATAAGAGCCAGCCGAATTTTTTTAATGCGACCTTGGAAGAGGGTGCGACTCATTGGAATGTCAGATGCAATGATACTGCTGGCAATTCAGGGTCTGCCGGGACAAATTACACGGTGATTGTGGATCTGACAGGGCCAAGCGTGCATCTTATGTCTCCTGATAATGGCACGTTTGAGACTGTGACGAACAACATCAACTTCACGGCAAACGCAAGCGATGTGCTTGCCAACGTGAGCTCTTGCGAACTCATCATTGACAACGAATCAAAGCAGGTCAAATATGCCATAACTGATGATGTGGCATTCACGTTCACTGAGCTTGTGCTGAACGGTACCCATACCTGGATGGTCAACTGCACTGACCAGAACGGGCTTGAAGGCTCATCAGACCTCTTCAACCTGTCGGTGAGCGTGGTGGATTCAGATCCCCCTCTGATCACCCCGAACTGGCCTGGCGCTGAGTCTTTCCTGCCTTACGAAAACCTCTCTTTCAATTATACCCCTGGCGATGCGACGGGAATCAACAACTGCTCTTTGTATATTGATGATGTATTGAATATGAGCGATGCCAACATAACAAATCTGGCCTTTAATTATTTCAACATCTTTAATCTGTCTGAGGGCAAGCACAATTGGTCAGTCGCATGTTATGACAACAGCACGGAATACAACCTGGGCACGTCAAGCGCGAGAAACTTTACCGTGGACATGACAGATCCAAACATAACTCTAATAGCTCCTTCGCATGATTCTTTCTCCAATTCATCGGTTGTCGTGTTCTCGTACCTGCCCAATGATACAAACCTTGTGAATTGCTCTTTTTATGCAAATTTCACAGGAGCATTTATTTTAAATGAGACGAATTCTACACCCACAAATGGAGTGTCGAATACTTTTACTAAGAACTTGTCTGATGGTACATATTTGTGGAATGTACGCTGCTTTGATTCATCTGGACGAAAAAGTTTTGCTCTCTCAAATTATACGACCAAGGTAGATACTGCTCCTCCCATTGTATTGAATACGTCTAGGTATCCAACATCTCCATCAACATATGTTCCAGAGGGGAACATTCAGTTCAATGCGACGTTGAATGATAATTTCGGTGTAAACAGTGTAATGTTTGAAAGCAATTTTTCAGGTTCCACTGTAAATTCAACTCCTGCTCAGGGGGGTGCCGTCTACATGGTGAATATTACTGATTCTGCTGTTGGCATATATGCCTTCAAGTGGTATAGTAATGATTCGCAAGGGAATGCTAATAAGACCCAAATATTTGCCCACACGGTTGGTAAAGCAGCATCTGTTGTGAATCTGGACATTAACGGTTTAGACTCAAATGTGAGTGTGCCAGAGGGAGCGCTGGTGAATCATTCGGTAAAGATGGTAACTCCTCCCAATGGAGGTGTTAATCTATTTGTGAATGGAGTTCTTGTTGGTTCAGGGAGCTCCCCGTTGACAAACCTGAGTTATTATTTTGATCCGGCTGTTTTTAATATAACAGCGTTGTATAACGCGACGCAGAATTATACTTCGAGTTATGAGACACATTTCTTGCAGGTGAATGATACTGCCCCTCCGACGATCAATCTGAGTTTCCCTGCAGATAATGCGACTCTTGGAAGTGTTACTGTAACCTTTCAATATAATGTCAATGACTCAAGTTCTATCTCGAATTGCTCTCTCTTGATCAATGGAACTATTAATAATACAAATACTTCAGTCCAAAAACTGACAACACAGACCTTTGTGGTCGATTTTGATGATGGATCTTATTCATGGCAGGTGAATTGTTCAGATGCAGCACATAACAGGAATGGAACTGATATACGAACTTTCAAGGTTATGGAGACAACAACTTTGAATGTCTCAATTAATTTATCTGAATCTGAGTATGAACGGGGTGAAAACGTATCTATCTCATTATCTGTGAAGGACAGTTTTGGAAATCCCGTCAGCGGGAATGCAGCAACGGCAGTAGTCTTTACCAACCAGACAACCACTGAGAGCCCGTGGTGGAATGCATCCTGGCCCTATCGGCGCCTTTTGAATGTCACTGAAAAGAACAATTCCAACCTGACCGATTTTCAGGCCAACATGACAATAGATACATCAGCATTGGTTGCAGCAGGAAAGCTGCAGTCGGATTGCGATGACTTGCGTTTTGCAGATGTCTCTGCCAACCCGATTCCTTACTGGATAGAGGCTGATTGCAATTCTGCCAAGACAAAGGTATGGATAAAGGGGAATTTCTCTGCTTTTTCAACGACTGCCGTCTATCTGTATTATGGAAATTCGTCTGCGTCTGCAGGTACGTCAGGAGCAGATGTCTTTGAGTATTTCGATACGGGAAGCGCTGTGGGCAGCTGGACTCTTGTGGGTACTTCTGGCCAGACATTTTCCCAGGGATTGCCTGCGCCGAGCTATTATGCAACGTCAGTCAATGGCAATTACATGTACAGGGACATATCCCTTACGACGAATAGGGTTTTGGATTTTGGGGTAAGGAGCGATGGCCTGGGTAACCTCTATTTCTTGGTGAATGCAGCAGGGAGTGGCCAGCATTTCAGGGCAGAGACACGTGGAGGAAATAATGCGGGAGTAGGCGCTGCTGCGTCCTGGACATCATGGAGCGTTCCGTCGCAGACCTGCAGCAACATCGCGACAAACACGTGGTATAATTTCACCCTGCTCATAAATGCAACTACTGCAAGAGGATATATCAATGATGCAGCGTGCGGTGGTGCCTACACGTTCACGAACAATGGCGGCTTCATCGGCTTCATCGGAGATGGATTGGGCGCGGGTTATACCACTTGGTGGGACAATCTTCGCGTAAGGAAATACCTCCCGTTGCTTCCGGGCACGAGCATTTCCAGCGTTGAACAATCCCTTATCTATTTCCACAGGAATACAACAGACGTCTACTCTGGACAGGACAGTTTCACGGTAAGCACGCTCAATTGGTCGTTTGGGAACTATTCTGTCGTCTCCAAGGTGACTGCATCAGGTTTCAATGACGGATCTGCTGCAAATGCATTTTCGCTTGTTCCAGACACAACCCCTCCGACGATAACCCTGCTTGAGCCTGGCAATGTGAGCGTGGTTGGCTCGACTCCGGTATGGTTTAATTTCAGCGTGTATGACAACTCGAACTTCAAGGCGAAGAACTGTACCTTGTATGCGAATTTTTCAGGCACGTTCGGGAATCTCTCGACCATCTGGGATGTGCCCTTGAGTACGAAGAAGAATTTTACTGTGGGAGATATCGAGGATGCATGGTATTCCTGGGCTGTCCGTTGTTATGACGAGGAAAATAATACGAATATCTCTGAGAACTTTACTGTGGGAATCAATACGCACGGGCCGGTCTTCTCCAATCCGTCATTCAACCTGAGCGGGATCAACCAGTCCCGGACTGTCCGGCTCAATGTGACCATCACGGAATCTTTCGGTGTGGGCTCTGCCTCTGTCGCTGTCCGTTATCCGAATGGGACTGTGAGGAACCTCTCGCTCTCTTTGTCCGGGAATATATATACAGTGGATGTTGACGAGACAGGTGATCTTGGCGTCTATAATGTGACGCAGCTGTATGCGGTTGATTCCTATGGGAAACCGACTGTCGAGACCAGGTTCAATCTCTCATTCTCGGTCGTCGAGAGCAGGCCTGCTCCTTTTGATCTGCTCTCTCCGATGAACAATTCCAATACCACCACTCGCACGCCCACATTTTTTTGGCAGCAGACGTCTGATCCTGATTTCCAGAATTATACCCTGCTGATTGATACTTCTGCACAGTTTCCGTCGCCTGATTTCACGTATGTGACATTTCCTGTGGCAAACACCTCATTTACCATGACCGGCTCTCTTGTGTACAACACCGTGTATTATTGGATGGTTGTCGCGTATGATTCATTTGGGAATTATAGGAATTCAACAAGCATCTATAATTATATTCTGTGGAATCAACCCCCTGTCGTGACGCTCTGGAAGCCGCTTGAGGGGGATAATGATCCTGATGGCAATGTGACATTCATCTATGAGGTGGTTGATGAGGATGTGAGCACATGCACGCTGTATGCGAATTTTTCAGGAGTCTTTTCACCAAACCAGACCCTGCCTATCTCTGCAGGAATGCACTCATTTGTGGTCAATGACTTGCCTCTGAATCTCAGTATTATCTGGAATGTGGAATGCAATGACTCCCAGGGTTTAGGATCATTCTCAGTTGAGAACAGGACGCTCATCATCACAGGTCCCTTGGCATGGTATGATAATATTACCGTGGTATCAGGTTTGGAAGTCAATAACACCCCGCCAGAGGGAGGGAGCGCTGGTGGATCAGCTCAGGTGGATCTGCTTGGAGGCATGCAGTTGTCAATCAATTTCAGTGCAATCTTCAGTGATAACAACGGCTTTGCTGATATTGCTATCGTGAATGGGACTATCTGGCACTTTGGCAACACCACATATTATGCAGATGATAATGAGACGAATCATTATGCGACCAATTGCACAATAGCTAATGAGACAAACTCATCAATTAATGCTACCTGCCAGTTTGATGTCTGGTTTTTTGCGAATAATGGGACCTGGACGTTTACTGCGTATGCTGAGGATGAAGGAGAGAACTCTTCAAATATCAGTATCAATTTCACCATCCTTCCCTTGTATGCGATTGATGTGAATGTGACTGGCATCGTTTATGGGAATGTGTCCTCGTTTGATATAACTCCCGAGATTGGTGTTGCGATCATCAATGCCGGAAACAGTCCTATCGATGTGGGGATGTATGGGTATGGGGGAATCCTTGATGACGGGCTGGCTTTTAGTTGCCCGTATAATAATATCTCGATTAGCAATCAGCGATTCTCTGCCGTTCCTGGCACTGACTTCACATTGATGACTCCCCTGTCTGGGAGTTCTTTAACTCCCTCCCTTGTCGACTTATCTATAGAGAAGACCCAGACCTCTGAATCGAATAGGACAGGGGATGTCTATTGGCGTCTTGAGATTCCGCCAGAGCCATTTGGTCTCTGTAATGGGTCTGTTGTAGTCTCTGCAGAGGTGGACGCATGAAGCTTGTACATCTGGTTTTGGTACTATTAATCCTTGATGCTGCTTTCGTTTCTGCCTTGGGCATCGGGGTGAGCCCTGGAAATGTTGAATTGGTTGATCTTGTGCCGGGCGAATCACGGCAAGTCTCATTCTTACTGTCAACGACGTCCCCTGATGAGGTCAGAATGGTGTGGTCTGCAAAAGGAGATATTACGGAGTGGGTGAGCGGTCCAAAAGACCGCTTGCTTCTTGATTCTGCCAATCCTTTGCGCGTCTCGATGATAATCACTGTCCCGCAGGATGTTCCGGAGGGTGTGTATGGTGGTGATATTGTGTTCTTTGGGTCGTTTGCTGTGCAGTCAGGAAAGGATCTTGTCTCTGCAATTCTTCCCAGTATTCGGTCTCAAGTCTCATTGGGTGTGAGTTCTGATATAAAAGTGGATTGTGTTGCAGGTGGAATCTTCGTCTCTGATCTTGAGGATGGTGATGGGGTGTCCTTTTCAGTCATGGTTGCAAATAAAGGGAATGTGCGTATCAACCCTGCAGTGGAATACGTCATTTTCGATTCTTCTTCTCAAGATGTTGGCTTAGGTTCCGAGGTTCTTGGTTGGGTCATATCTGGGGAGACGAAAAGATTCTCGATCGGAGGAAAAGAATCACTTGGAGAAGGAAGCTATGTCCTAAGAGTCAGCATATCTGCGTGTGATATGGTCGAGGAAAAAACGTTCTCTGTCGGAGAAAAAGGATCAGTTATTGACAAGGGGGTGTTTGTCAGGGTGCAGGCAGATGCTGCTGTGGGTTCGTTAATTCCAATCACTGCGAGTTTCAGGAATACGGGTGGCAGGGAAGAAGAGGCAGTGTTTATTGGCAAGGTCTATAAGGATGGAGTGCTTGTTGACGTTATTGAAAGCGATACAGTCCGTGTTTCAGCAGGAGACCTTGTTGATCTGGATCTGGTGTATGAGCCTGCCCTTCCAGGAACGTATGAGATTGCAGGAAAGGTTATGTATAATGGCAGGATGTCTGACGAGAGAGAGCTGCAAGTGGTTGTTTCAAGACCAGAGCTCCCCATCGGTACAACGGGAGGTGAGGTAACTGTTTCTCATTCTGTCTTGTTGGTTTTGTTTTTCCTGTTGGTGATATTGCTGTTTCTCATTATATTTAAAAAGAGAGGATTGAAAAGGAAAAAGTTCTAATACTTGTGATTCTCAGTAGCTTGTTATGGAGCAGGTGATTATTGTAGGCTTGGTCGCTGTCCTTTTATTGTTCCTCTTTCTTCTTGTTCGTCTGCACCTCTTGCAGAAGCGTCTTTCTGCCCTTGAGAAGACCTTAAATGATTTTAATGCGGATTCAAGGGTTGAGAAAAGAATTCGCTGAGGATTTTCATGTAGTCTTCTGTGATCTTTATTTTCCAGGTGTCTGGAAAGCACCTGTAGTAGTTTTTCCAGGTGTAGCGTTCGTCGATGAAGATGATCGCTCCCCTGTCTGTTTCGCTTCTGATGCAGCGTCCTGCGGTTTGCATGGCCTTTGTGAATGCGGGAAAGAGGTAGCCATAGTCCCAGCCTTTTGCATATTTTCTGTCAAAGTGGTCGATGAGTGCTTTTGTCTCGAGGTTTGGCCTGCCGAGGGGGAGGCCGACGATGATGACTGCCTTAAGGAGGTCTCCTGGAAGGTCTATTCCTTCGCTGAAGTTACCGTTGATGACGGCAAAGAGGACTGCGCCGTTCTTGCTGTGGCTCTTGAATCTCTCGAGGAGCTGGTCTTTCTCTGATTTGGTGAGGTCATCCTCTTCGTTGAAGGATGGTTTCTTGGTCACGATATGGATTGCGATATCGTCGCGGAGCTTGTAGCTGGGAAAGTACACTGCGCAGTTTCCTGGGATGCTTTCGAGAACTTTTGAGAGGATACTGCCGATCTTCTTGAATTCTTCCGGGCTTCTGGCCTGGTATTTTGTTGTGGTCTTTGGAATGATGAGGTTGAGCCTGTTTTTTTCAGGGAAGGGGGATTCGAGGGTGAGTTCGTTTGGTTTTTCTATTCCCAGGAGTTCCTTGTACATGCTGGTTGGTGTGAGGGTTCCGGACATGAGGATGGTTGCGTGTGTCTGGCTGATGATTCCTTTGGTGAAGAGGGATGGGTCAAGTGATTGGTAGCGGAGTGTGATGATGGGCTCTTTCGGTGTTCTTTTCCTCTCGATGATCCGTGTGTAGCCATCGTCCTGGCCTTTCCAGGCCTCAAGGAATACTGCGATCGTTCCGGTTGAGGAGTGTTGTTGTGTCTCGCGCACAGCGTCTGCTGCATCGTGGAGTGTTTCTGTGATTTCATCATAATTCCCAAGAAGTGTGATGTTGTCCATGAAGGTCTTTTTGGAGATGTATTTCTCGTCAAGGACGTCTGCTGCGAGTTCGACGAGCATCTTTCCTATTCGTGTGAGCATCTTGATGAGATTGTCATCTTCCAGTTTTTTTGCTTCGTACAATGCTCGTGAGATGGTGATTGTGGAGAGTTTCTCGCTTGTGAGTTCTTTAATCCTTGAGGGCAGGTTGTGGGCTTCGTCGATGATTAAAATGATGTCGTTCATGCCTCTGTCGATCTTTGTCAGGAATCCTTCGCGTATTCTGGGGTGGAAGATGTAGTAGTAGTCTGCGATGATGGCTGTTGCTTTCTTGGCGAGAAGGATGGATACTTCGTAGGGGCAGACTTGGGAGAGTGAGGAGATGGAGATGATCTCTTCAGGGGTTCTCGGGTTGTTTTTTTCCGCGTGGGATAGTGCTTCCTGGATTTTTGTCTTTTCCTTGAGGTTTAAGTAGAATGAGCACAGCCCATCCTCGCGAAGCTTCTTGCAGTACTCAGTGAAATCTGAACTCCGCAGCCTGGTGAGGTTTGGCTGCAGGCAGAGCCATTTCTTGCCGATGAGGTCGACTGCGGTGAAGCGGAGGTCATACTTTTTTTTGATGGCAAGCAGTGTCTCGGCTGCGATCTTATGCTGGGTGTTTCTGCTTGTCAGGAAGATGATGACCTTGTCTTTCTTTATTGCGTAACGAAGGGCAGGAGAGATTGCAGCTGCTGTCTTTCCAAGGCCTGTCGGCGCATGAACTATGAGGTGCTTGCCTTCTTCGATTGCCTGTGTGATGCCGAGAATGAGCCTGTCCTGGACAGGTCGGACTTGGTCGTGGGGGAAGAAGAATTCTTCAGGTTGCATCATGTAAAGAACGTGTGATGTTTTATATGCGTATTCCTTTGCACATGACTTATTTCTTTTTCAGGCCTTTTGGAACATAGACGTTCCAGTAGTCGTTGATCTTCTTTTTTCCCCGTGAGACTATTCCCTGGACTTCTTTTGTCCTTTTTTCTATCTCATCAGAATAGTTGCGGGTTTCGAGGTGTATGTCCTTGATCTTGTTGTTGTAGGTGTTGAAATGCACCACATCTTCGAACTTGCGCAGGCGTTTGGTGGGCGGGTCTTCTGCAGGGTAGCCTATGGTGAGAAGGGCTTGCGGCCGTGCGTGCTTGGGAATCTGGCAGATCTCGCCGATTTTTTCTTCGTCGAATGCGCCGATCCAGCAGGCGCCAAGGTGAATGGCGTGGGCAGCAAGGAGCATGTTCTCGATTGCGGCGGCGCAGTTCTGGACTGCATAGAGCCTGCTTCCGCGAATGCCGTAATGCTTTTCCATGTCCTCGTTCTCTGAACAGACGATGATGACGACAGGTGCAGCGATGAAGTCCTGGTTGAGGCAGTGTTGCGGGAGTTTCTGGATGATTTCCTTGTCTGTGAGGATGATGAAGCGCCAGTTCTGCAGGTTACCCGCGCTTGGCGCGTTGTGTCCTGCTTCGCAGATGACGAGGATCTTGTCGAATTCGACTGGTTTTGTCAGGTATTTTCTGATGCTTCTTCGCGTTCTGATGCACTCGAGGACATCCATACAAGCCCTGTTTGAGAATTGTTTTAATAAATGTTGCGGTTGGGTCCCTCTCTGGCCTGGGTTATATCTTGTGGTTGCAGACAAAGCAGTGTTCCCGTATCCTGTATTGGCGTCGCTTGCAGCGGGAACAGGTAATGATTGGCGGCTGGCTGGTGACCTCTTTTCCTGCTTCTCGAACTTCTTGCTCAAGGACGTACTGTTCGACCCTGTTTCTCGGGTTGACTGAGATGAAATCTGAAGAAGGATTTTCAGCGGCGGTCCTCTCGGTTGTGCGAATGGATGCCGTCTGTTGCTGGATGTTCTGGTGACCTGGATGTTGCTGTCGATGGGTTGACTCCTGATGGTGTGCCTGAGGTGGTGTGTGCTGGACTGTTCTCTGGCGCGTGGTTTTGGGTTTTTCTCCCATGGCAAGCTTGATGAGGCCGATGATGATGAATATTCCTCCGATGAACATGAAGAGGGTGAGGGAGTTTGTCTGGGTCTTCTGGTTGATGAAGTAGCTGATTCCTATGGTCAGGATTCCGATGACGAGATATGCAGTGCCGGGAATGCTGGTCATGGAGAATATGGAGGATATGCTATTTTAATGTTTTTCGTTGTTTGTCGTTATTAGTTGTTAGTTGTTCGTTGTTGGTTTGTCGTTTATAGTCGCTTTGAGTTACTAATCTTTACCTATTGAAGAATAACCATGAACTACATACTCAAAATCACGAACCACTTTTTCTCACAGATACTTTTTTATAGGACTTCTTGTTCTTGCCATTGATTTTCGTTTTTTTATGCGAGGTTAAAACCATGGAAGACCAGATTCGGACCATCCAGGAAAAGCTTTTGGCAGCAAAGAACCCTCTCTTCTTGTTTGATGATGACTGTGATGGCTTAACGTCCTTTCTGCAGCTCTATCGGTTCGTGGGGAGGGGAAAGGGAGTGATCGTCAAGTCATCGCCGGAATTGAGCGTGGAGTATGTGCGACGGGTTGCTGAGAACGCCCCTGATCTTGTTGTTATCCTCGATAAGCCTGTTGTCCAGCAGCAGTTCCTTGACAGTGTTTCCGAGTTCGGTATAGAGGTCATCTGGATTGACCATCATCCTCCCCAGGTTCGTGAGAAGGTCATCTACTTCAACCCGCGCCTGTTCAATGAGGAGGACAATCGCCCGACTGCATATTGGGCGTGGCGGATATCCCATGGCCTGATCTGGGTGGCGATGCTTGGGGCTGTTTCTGACTGGCACTTGCTTGAGGACTTGCGAAAGCCATTTGCTGAAAAATATCCTGATCTCTTGCCAGAGCAGGTGAAGACTCCTGAGGAGGCGCTCTTTCAGACCCGGCTTGGGCAGCTTATCAAGGTGTGCTCCTTCAACCTGAAGGGCAGGCTTTCTGAGGTCAACACGTCAATTCGGATTCTGACGAGGATAGAGGATCCCTTTGAGATCCTGGAGCAGAAGACTCCGAGGGGAAAGCTTTTGTACCGGAAGTACGAGAAGATGAATGTGCTCTATGAGGAATTGTTGTCGAAGATCGAGGTCTCAGAGAAGAAGATCATCTTTTATACCTATAAGGATAACAAGACAGCGATGACCTCTGAACTCTCGAACGAACTCTTGTATAGGCATCCTGGCAAGGTGATATTCATCGCGCGGGAGAAGTCTGGCGAGATGAAGTGCTCTATCCGGAGTGCACAGTATGTGATACCTCCTCTTCTGAAAGAAGCCCTTATCGGAATAGAAGGGTATGGTGGCGGCCATGATCATGCCTGTGGTGCGTGCATCAAGAAACGGCAGTTCAAGGAATTCTTCCGGCGCTTCTCTGCGCTTGTCGATGCTGCAGGATGATTATGTGCAGCGTGGGCCCATATCTCGTCGAGAAAAAATAGTTTCTATTCATATCATGATGAAAATGTTGTAGTTATGTATTTCAATAATTAATTAATTACCACGATATCGAAAAACGTTAGTACTGTACAGTCAGAAAAACCGAAATATTTATATATAAGAACTACTAATCAGTAGTTATGATTGGTGTGCCACCAATCACGTTCATGCCTACAAGCACAGGGGGAACATTCTTTTTAATCACCTCACACCCACCCTTTTCTCCCCTGTGATTGTGGCATTTTCTTTCTAAATCAAACAGGCCAGAAGCCTGAACAGATGCTTATCGTCCTTTTTTCACTTTTACAACATTCTTTTTCAATGCGGAATTTGGCACGATGACCTGTTCATCATCCAGGGTAAGGATCTCTGTCGAAAGAAGGCCGACATCGATAATCTTTCCCTTCACTCCGGCAAAGGATATCTCATCACCGATTCGGAAGAATCTCTTGCGCTTCAGATAGACTCCTGCAGCCATATTCGGGAAAAAGTCCTTGAGTGTTGTCAAAAATGACATGATGGCAAAGACAAGGACCGCTCCGAGAAGGATGTAAAAGATGTATCGGACAACGTGGAGCCGCTCAAGCCCGATATAGACGGTGATGATATAGATTGCGTAGGTGATGATTGTGCTTATTGTCCTTTGGAAATGCGTATTGAGTTTCAGGTACTTCCTGGCAAAAGAATCAAGATTGACCTGCTTGAGCGCCCAGTATACGAGCTTTCCCACAATTTTTCCAAGGATGAAACCGAGAAGAAAGATGAGTATGGTTGTGACGACAACGTTGACTGCCGGAGTGATCGAGGTGATAATGTCCTCGATACCAGACACGATGGTTGAAAAATCCATGGATATTGTGAAGAATGGCCTTTTTTTAAATGTTGCTGAGGTTTAGGCGATAGTTTCAAGCATGCTTGAGATGTTGTAGAGCTGTGTCCTGACAAATGGCTGTAGGTTGATGTCGTTTGAGATCTCTTCAAGTTCTCCGAGGAGCTTATTGACTGTAATGGAATTGTCTTCGCAGCACTTGAGCTTATCAAGCATTTCGGCAATCTTGGTTTTGAGATTCTTAGGAACCCCTGTATCGTTCCTGAGTTCCATTAGTGCTTCGATGATTCCTGAGAACTGGTTGGTGATTATTTTTGTCATTTTTTCATGTCGGTCAGAACCTTGTCCTGGAGCTCCTTGATTTTTCCTTTTGCCCGCTCTTCCTGTTTCTCGATGCTCTTTAGGCGGATGGAGACGCGTTCGAGTTTCTGCTTTGTCTCTTCTTGGATCTCTTTCTTGTCTTTGAGGATCATGAGATTGCCGATGATCTTATAGGCCTTCTCTGATGATGCAAGTTCTTTGGTTGCGGATTCTGCTTCAAGGAGCTGGTTTTGGAACAGCTGCTTCTGCGCGATGAGGTTCTGCAGGCTCTGTTCCATCAGCTGGATCTGGTTGATGCTCTCTTGGGTTTCCTTGTTCATGGTATCGAGATGACCTTGTGAAAGATGAGAGGGATGTTTCGCAGGGATTTTATTGCCCGGTCGATATTTTTTTGTGTGCTTGATACGATATTGAATGTGATGCTGCCAGATCTTCTGCAAATTTTTATCTGAGGGTCTTTTGTCCTGAACTTGATCTCGTCATCAAGAAATAATTGGGAAAGGTCCATGTCGCAGTCAATCTTCAGCTGTTCTTCCATTTTTACCTGGCTTTCACTTTCGTGATGGTGCTTCGTCGTTTAAAGATGATTTTCGATCCGCAATAGATGCAGCGCACTTTCTTCTTGATGTAGTTCTCGTCGATGATCTTTCCGCAGACAAAGCATTTGTATTCACTCATTTCTTCTCACCAGTCCTGTGGGAACGTATGCTCGCCCGGTGAATCTGCTGTCGCATTTCCTGCATTGCCATATCCCGAGCGCGACGCGCTTGACTTTTAGATATGTACAATAGGGGCAGGGGTGTGTTGCGCGTTGGTCTTGCTCTATCTTTCCAACCTTGTCCCTGTTCTTTCTTCCGTACCTGGCTCCGAACCTTTTCTGGGAGCCTCCCTTCTTTGCGGTTTTTGGACTCATATTAATCAAACCCTGAGGAACAATAGGCTATTTATAAATGTATTGGATAAATGTATTGGTTGCCATCGACGATAAACGAATAACAAACTGGGGTTGCCCGGATTGTCCACATCCGGTTTTGTCGTAACACAACACAAGCGTTACTTCCTCTTCGAGTAAAGCCCGAAGCGCCCGGATGAAACGATGCCCGGTGGGGTTTTCACTTCGTTTCAATCCCACGAAAAAACTGGGGCTGCCCGGATTTGAACCGGGGTCGTCTGGTCCCAAACCAGAAAGGATGGCCAAGCTACCCCACAGCCCCAAATGCTTGTGGATTATTCTTGAAGCGCTCATTTTTTTTTAAAGTTGCTGCTTTTTGATGGCATAATGTAGTTTTTCTCTCTCAGATCGATATCAAAAACACATTTCCTTGCATTGCGATGAGGAATTTTGCCAAAATTTTTTTATTTTGAGGTTCAATTTTTGTTTTTTTGGTTGTTTCGATTTGATTTGTGGCTAAATCAGGGATTTTTCATTTATCGAGCCGTTATACGCTGTTTTTCATAATCGAAACATTTAAAAACTTCGGAGTTCAAAAAATAGAAAACAAATTTCGTTTGAATTTCGGTTCGACGAAAAACCGTGAGGTGAATACGTATGGCAGCAAAGAAGAAGAAAGCGAAGAAAGCAAAGAAAAAGAAATAAGTGTGTGTTTTATTTTTTTTTTTTTTTTATTCTTCCAAACACTTTCTAAAGAAATTCAATCCTTTTTTTCCTCTGAATTGCCGTTTCCGTTGATCTTTTCCGTAAACCTGCACTTGGGATACCCTGTGCATCCGATGAATTTACCATACATGCTCGACCTGAGAATGAGGTCTTTACCGCATTTGGGACAGGCGCGTCCTTGGATGTCTGATTCTGCCTTGGCAATCTCTTTTTTTGCCTCTTCGCTGTTGTGTTCCTTATTAGGGCAGTCAGAATTGATGCAGAGCTTCTGGGGAATTGCTTTTGGTCTGTGGATTGAGATGATTGGCGCTTTGCAGAATTCGCAGGTGTCATTTGTCTGTTTCACAAATCCTGCCTGAGGGAGGGCGTAGGTATTTGTGCAGTCGGGATACTTGTCGCAGGCAATGAACCTTCGTCGTGTCTTTCGCGAGAAGGTGATTTTAAGTGTTCCTTCCTTGCATTTCGGGCAGGAGCCGAGGGTGTTTGCGATGTCCCGTGATTCCTTTTCTGAGTCGAGGAGTTCAGTTCCGATGTCAGTTTCTTCTTTCTTGAATTTCTCAAGTATTTTGATAAGAGTTGTCTTGGCATGATCGAGTACGTATTCCTGGGTGAGGGTCTTTTCCTGGATCTTTTCCATCTCTTCCTCGAAGTTTCTCGTGAGTTGCTCATCGACGATATCGGGGACGTGCTTTCCGATGATTGTGATGGTCTTTATGCCTAGTTCAGTTGCTGTGATTGGCTTATCTGTCGCGTAGCCGCGCCTGATGAGTGCGTCAACGATCTCGGCCCTGGTCGCTTTGGTGCCGAGCCCTTGTTTTTCAAGTTCATTTATTATGGATGCTGGTGTATATCTCTTCGGTGGCTGTGTCTCTTTGTCCCGCATCTCAAGGTCTAGGACCTTGATAAATTCCTCTTCCTTGAATTTTGGGAGTTCGACCTCTTTGAGCTGCATGTACGGGTCGTAGAGTTCGTGCCATCCGCGTTTTATCGTCCTGGTTCCTTTGATGAGGAAATCCTCTTCCTCGACTTTGATGGTGATTGTGAGTGTCTGTCGAATCGCATCGTCGCCAAATGCGGCAAAGAAGCGTCTGACGATGAGGCTGTAGATTTTCAGTTCCCGTTCGCCGATCTTTTTAGGGACAAGTCCTGTCGGGTAGATTGCTGGATGCGCAGGATCGTCTTTTTTTCCTTCAGTTGGCTTGAGTTCTTTTTTCTTGAGAAGAAGTTGGGTTTGGTCCTTGAATGCTGCCTGTTTGGCGAGTTGGGTGATGATTTTTTTGAAATCAAGCTCTTTCGGGTATTTTTGTGAGCTTGTTCTCGGATATGAGGTAAGTCCGTCGAGGTAGAGGCTCTGGGCCATGGAGAGTGTGTCTTTTGGGCTGATGCCAAAGACGCGAAAGGCCTCTGTTTGTAGGCTTCCGAGGTCAAAGGGAAAGGGGGGTTTTTGCGGGGTGTCTTTTGCGGTTATTGAGGAGACGATGGCAGGTTTTCCTTTGCATTTGTCGTAGATCTCTTGTGCTTTTGTCTTGTCCCAGAAGTTTTCTTCCTTGTGTATGGCTTCGAGTGTCTGTTTGTTTTTTTCGATCAGAAGGATAAGTTGCCAGAATGGTATTGGCTTAAAATCTTTGATCTCCTGTTCTTTGTCGACGATGATCTTGAGTGCTGGTCCCTGGACGCGGCCTGTTGACATGATCTTGAACATTCCTGCTTTCTTGAGGGCGAGTGTGAGTGCTCGGGAGAGGTTGATGCCATACATCCAGTCCATGTAGTGGCGGGTTTCGCCGGCAAGGGCAAGTCCCCAGTCAAGTGTGGGATGGACGTGTTCATAGGAGGCGACAAGGTCGTCTTTCAGAAGGGTGGAGAATTTCATCCGTCTTGCATCTTTTTGCTTGCAGATGTGCCTGATGATGTTCAGGCCTATGACTTCTCCCTCGATGTCATAGTCGCACGCGACGGTGAATTCCTTTGCGTCTTTTGCAAGGGCTTTGATTGTATTCAGGTATTTTTTTGAGAATGCGCTTTTCTTCTCGATGTCAGAGGTTGGCTTCCATTCGATGTCAAAGACAGGATAGGTGAATGATTTTTCCTTTTCTGCAAGGGAAAAGAGGTGTCCTACAGCGCAGGCGACGATGATATCTTTCTTCTTGTGTGTGATCTTGTAATAGGCGACGCCGTTCTTCATCTCTTTTATCGCCTTTCCTGTTGCGAGAGCATCAGCTATCTTTTTTGCCGCAGTTGGTTTCTCTGTTATGATGAGTTCATAGCCCATGGGATTCCTGTGAGAAATGGATTCTTTATAAAGGTTGTTTTTAAGGCTGAAAAATACGACGTGAAATCTTCAAATGTCAGATCAATCCCAATGCTTTCATCTTTCTATGTACGCTTTCGTAGCGCAGTTGGCTTCGTTTGGCGATTTCTTTTATGGTTTTGCATTCGGATTGGAGTGTCTTGAAGTATTGGCGGGAGAATTCTGTCTCTGCTTCGCGAAGCGTGAGCGGCTCGTCAGGCAGTTCCTTGAGGATGTCCTTTGATATCTCAGGGACGTCATCGTAGATCTTTCGCATCTTCTCGGGATGGAGTACGTTCTCGTATTCCTTGAGTGTGGAGATGAGCTCTTTTGAGATGGCTGCTTCTTTGATATATTCTGGTCTGAGCATCTCTTCGCGCATCTTTTGCACATTGAGGCGGGTCTCGATGATGAATCTGTGGATGCTTCGCCGCTCGATCTGTGCGATTCGTGCGACTTCACTGACATTCCCGTAGGTTTTTAGGAGGAGTTTCACGAGGTATTCTTTCCTGAATTTCTTCTTTGCATTTCGGTAGGGAAGGTTTGCATCGATGGAAAATCCGAGCAGGGGGTTCTTGGTGAGTTTTGTTGAGATGTCTGATCCGAGTTCGTGGATGCGTAGTCCCATGAAACGTTGCATGATGGTATCTATTGCCGGTTGGATCTTGTTGATGATCTTTTCTTCAAGTCCTTTTTCCTCTTTTTTCTTTTCCATCTTATGCAATAAAGGGGGTTCTCCTTTATAACGATTATGATTTTTTTGTCTCACATCTTGCTGTTGCATCCCCGCGAAATATAAATTGTCAGTAAGTATAATAGGAGTACTATGATAAAATTACCTAGACCAAAATTTCATATCAAGAGGAGGAAAGTATGTCGTGCAATGGCGCTTGCATCATAATCCCGAGCCAGACGTATGGTTCAGGGAGTGTACCTGTTGGTAGGAGTATGTATGCAGGAGATCGGGCACCTAGATACGATGCTCCGTCTTACTTTTCAGATCCTAACGCAATTACTGCGCTTGAGTTTGAGCAATTAAGAGAGCCGCGGTATAAGAGAAATGCAGATTCTGTTGAACTGCCAAAGGCATATGCTGCAAAGGATGGTTATGCCAGGTCTGCAAAACAACTCTATGCTATGGGTGTTCCGAATCAAATGCCGCAGGGACAGGCACGCAAGGATCAGATCTCACGCTTAGATCAGAATGTGGCATATTTTGCGTCCTTGCAAGCAGGGTCTGTTGATGGGTTTATGCTTGATTATTCTATTCTTGCGACAAACAGGCTTGCTTGGGAGAGGATGAAGGGTCTGTTGAATGGTGGGATGAGCGTGGTATCTGGAAATGGAATGCCACAAGCGGGTCCTGTGCAGGTGTACACGCTTCTTCCTAAGGATATGTATGATCAGTCAAGGCTTCAAGATGCGCAAGCAGAAGATGCAAGGGCAATTTATGCACGGGTAAATCAATCTACTCCTGCTTCTGCAGATTCTGGTGTTGGTTCGAATGAAGGCATTGCAAGAAAACGCACTCTTCTTGAGGATTTGATCGCAAAAGAAAAGGAGGCATTGATGCAATGAGTTCGCAGATGGAGACAGGAGCGCTAGTTTTAATTTCAGAGGCTGATTCTCTGAAAAGCTCAAATCCGCGTGAGGCTGCGCGTCTCTATTTGGAAGCTTCTGAGGAATACTTGCAATTGTCAAGACGGAATCCAGTGTTGGAGTCGCGTTTTGTCAACGAGGCGTCAGCATTGTACATGAAGGCACAGTCGTTGAAGAATCAGGGTTTTTTCAAGAATAATGCAAAGAATATGGTCAATAGGATGATCCTTCTCCCCCCGGAGAGGACCTTTCTGGATGTTGCCGGGCTTGATGATGTCAAGGATGATATCCGTATGAAGATCATCGAGCCCTTTAAGCATCCGGATATTTTCAAGTATTACGGAAAGGCTGCTGGTGGGGGAATTCTCATGTATGGCCCGCCGGGCTGTGGAAAGACATTGCTTGCTGAGGCTGCAGCTGGTGAAGCAGGTGTGCTTTTCTTTCATGTGAAGGCGTCTGATCTCAAGAGTAAGTATGTGGGTGAGACTGAGAAAAATATTGCAGCTTTGTTTGCCCAGGCGAGGGAGCATGCTCCTTGCATCATCTTTTTTGATGAGATCGAGGCATTGGGTCAGGATCGTATGTCGACGAATCATATCGGGCGCGGTTTTGTCTCGCAGCTTCTTACAGAGATGGATGGTGTGGGAACAAAGGATAAGCAGATACTCCTCCTTGGAGCGACGAATACGCCGTGGCTCATAGATAATGCGCTCTTACGTGACGGACGATTTGGTACAAGCCTCTTCATCCCGCCGCCAGATAGGGCTGCGAGGCTTGGTATCTTGAAGATGCAGATGAAGAATACGCCTTTGGATAATATTGATCTGGGTATCATTGCGGATGCGATTGATGGTTTTAGTGGTGCTGATATCAAGGCAGTGTGCGGAAGTGTGCTTGATCTTGTGATCAAGGATTATTTTAAGACGGGAAGGAAGAGAAAGATTGAATATCGTGATTTTGCAGAGGTTCTTGGAAAGCGAAAGTCTTCAGTCATTCTCTGGTTTAATAGAGCATTATCATATATTAGCAAGCATAATCTTGAGGAGTTCTATGAAGATGTCTTCAAGTATGTTCATGGGCAAAGGAATGGAGGCAGAGATGGAAGTCGTCGTCGCCAACCTCTTAGTGACCGCTAGGTGTAATATTGCTTGCGAGTTCTGCTTGAATGTCTGGAAGGACAAGAGTCTCTCGACAGATTCCGTACGATCGTTTGTCAGGGACCTTAGGGCGTGCCGCATAATAATATAGTAAAGTTTAAATAGTTGATGTTCTCAGCAGGTGTATGGAATCTGATGTTATTCTCGAGAAAAAGTTGTCGTATCTTTCGACGTTGAATGAACTTGATGCACGACATTATGTTGCTTTGTGGGCAATGGAGTTAGGTTGGGGTGGAATTTCAAAAGTGCGAAAGTTGACTGGCAGATCGATGGACACCATCAGAAAAGGTATCAGTGAGATCGAGGACAAGTCGACTTCGTTTTTGAAAAATCAGGGACGGTTGAGAAAAGCAGGTGGTGGACGAAAGAAAATCGTGCAGAAAAATCCCGAGATAAAAAAAACTATTGAGAATATTTTAGAAGAGACAACTGCGGGAGATCCGATGAGCGCAGTGAAGTGGACGAACAAGTCCACCTATGCCATTGCTCGAGAA
>JBDRSD010000038.1:0-24559 GCA_043825215.1 Nanobdellota archaeon | reverse complement strand
TGGTTTTTCTTTTGACAAGCCAGACGTTGCCTGGCGTATGTTTTTGCCTTTGGCAAAAATCGTATAAATAGACAACCGTGCAATGCACGGATTGGTTGCCGCATTGCGGCAATGTCTCATGAAAAAGAAAGAAATCGAAATACAACTTTTTTCTCGAGGATATCTTTACGAGAGATCTTTTCAGATATGTGAATGCCTGATTTAAAGGTAATGGACAATACTTGTGCCAACCAAGTATGCAAGATACACATAACCGCCCAAGCGTGCAGTTTCGATAAAAGCTGCTCCAGAAATGACCTTGATTAAGCCGCCAGGAATCACTGCATCCGATAAATAGGTGCTGATATTTTCTTGGGATTCATTCATGATGAAACAGAGGATATAGGAAGAATTAATAGTTTTCGGTAGAGGGTTTGTAAAAAGGTTTTTAAATGGCATATTGTTCTTTTCCTTTTACGCGGGGATGCCGGAGTGGCCAAACGACTGCCGACGGCCAACAGAACGCAAGCACACTGCTGCTTTCGGACCACTGTTGGCAGTTTCGGGCTTTACGGGATAGATTTCCTGGCATAGGTGCTAGAAAGGTCCATACTCAAGAGCCTTGAGTGAAGAGGTCATATGACCGATGACTGACTCGACGGAGCCATCTATTGGCTTAGTGCCTACGTGGGTTCGAATCCTACTCCCCGCAGCCCTTATTTTTTCATTAATGAAATTCTATGTTATTTTCTTAATCTATCTAATTCTTGGAAATCATCGAAAAACATATAAGAACCAGACATAGAGGTAAATGTATGAAGAAGGTTTTCGTCCTATTGGTTGTGTTCTTCTCCGTATATCATGTTCTTGCTTTTCAGCCAAGCACGTGCACGGTGGGTGCGGGTTTTGGGTGTTCTGAGTATAAGACAACTTCAGGTTCGAGTGAATTCACATTGCGAAATAATATGGGGACTGACATCCAGGAGGTTACCATTACTGTTTCTGGGACAGTTCCGTTTATCTTAGGGACTCCTGATTCTAAGTATTCTTGGAATGAGCCGCGTTGTGAAGGTGATTCCTGCTCGATTTCAAGTGATTCAGTCATGATGACTGGAACGGATATCGGGCATTTTTTTGTCTATATGTGCGAGCCAATTGATTCGGGTGCATTTCTTGAGATGGAAATCAATTTCACGAGCAATGGTGTTAAGCATTCGTCCCAAGCCAGGTTGTTTCAAAGGGTTGAGAATGTAGGATACCTTGTTGATTGCTCGAAAGAGAATTTGACCCTTGCAAAGCCACCCTTGTTTTTTAAAGGGAAGATAATCAGGAAGTATGGACAATGGGCAAGTGTCTCTTTTTTTATCCTGCTAGCAGTGCTCCTTTTCATTGGTCTATGGAGATTGAAGCATAAGATATGGTGCTGCTCATGGAAGATGGGTTTTTATGCTGGGATGATCTTTCTATTGACAATGTCTCTGATTAAGATCCTTACATCGAATCCCTGGAATCTCCCTGCGCGGATGGCAGTCATTCCTTTGTTAATTGAAACCCTGGGCTGGTTTCTTGCCTTCGCTGCCATTTACGCAGCATGTTGCTATGCGTGGAAGTATAAAACAGGAAGAATTATTGTTGTCGTCTTATCAATCATACTGATTTTTTTCTGGTTTTTGTTGTTTTTCGGGGTGTTGTGAATTTCCCCCGCATCCAACCAAATGGTCGTTCCTTACTCCTTAATCTTTTCAAAATCGCAACATTTATATATCTCAGCGATATATCTCTCAAATATATCTTTAGGTGATATTCGTGGATTTCACGTTCAACGGGAAACCGATCATTCCCACCAAGACTGCAATGGATGAATTAAGTAACATCGATATGGACTTGTCTGATGTCCCCGGCATCCTCGAAACAGGATTTCCGATAAAGAAGCGCGCAAAGAACATCATCGAGAAAGGCATACAACGAGGCAACAAGGTCGTCAATGTCGTCGTTGTAGACCTCGGCAACTATTACAAGCTCATCCACGCGGGACAAAATACTTATAGCAAGAAATTCAGGAAGATGAAGAGGGAGAACAATGGAACTTGATAATATGAAGCTCAAATGTGAGTGCGGCGGAAAGATGGAGAAGACGACAATAGACTGGAAAGGTATCCATGCCAAAGGCTGGACTTGCCAGAAATGCGGCGAAGAGCTCGTGCACCCCGGCGATGCACAAAAGGCGCTTGAAATGGAAAGGGCAAGAAAGAAGAACCAATTGACCGTGAAACTCCGCAAGGTCGGAAAGAGCAATGTCGTCACCGTGCCGCAGGCGATCATGGAGACAGAGAAGCTCAAGGAAGGTCAAGCACTCGTCTGGAGCGTTGTGGATGGAAAGCTGGTCTTGACTGCATAAGTTTGCGATTCGATACTTGCGGGTCTCTTCTTACTCCCCGCAGACTTTTTTTGCATAGAACAGATATCACACGAGTTTATGCTCTCTCAAGAATGCATTCTTTGCTATTCTATATTCTGCTTTTGTTTTTCCATTGCATGATTCCTTAAGAGCTTCATATTCTTTCCGAAGGTGCTCGTCCTTTTGCAGCGTTTTCACCAGATTCACATATCCTGCGATCTTCTTGTCGCCCATACGCACCAGGTGAACTTCGCAGAGCAGCTCATATTTCCTGCAATGCATATATCCTTCCCTGTCGATTATTGGTCCCTTGCTGAAACTGTGTTCTGCCAACGCATCCATCGCGGTTACGACGTCATCTGTCTCTACCAAGATGTCCAATTCCGACTTGCCCTTCATCGGCACGGCAAAGGAACCAATAAGACGAACATGGGCTGCAGGTAGAGCACTCTTTATCATTCTCGTATAAAGTTCATAGATTTCTATAACTCGTGGAGAAGGAGGTATTATTCTGACAATTTCATCTTCGGTCATATGCATTCATCATGACCATTCTAATTTAAAAATATTCCTATCAACCGGTTTCATATCATCGTTGCACTGAAATTTCTGCGATTCGAAGTGGAGGGTCGAGTCTTTACTCCCCGCAGCTTAAGTTTTTCTTTAATGATATTCTTAATCTTTTATTAATGTTCATTTATACGGAGCGGATTTTGCGATTCTCTCAATATAATCGGAATATTTAAATAGTAGTAATGAATATATATTCATAATTCACGAACGGAGGCGGATGAAAAATGCCAAATATGGACGGAACAGGACCTGAAGGGAAAGGACCGAGGACTGGAAGGCAACAAGGAAAGTGCGCTGATGCACAACCCCCCGGAAGAAGACCTTGTGGTCGCGAGATGCGGAGAGGATGGGGAAGGTGCAGAAGAAGCCAAACAGCAGACCAGTAACCAATAAAGACGGAGAAATCTTGATTAGGAAGGCTGCGGCGACTGGACAGAATGAGCAATGCAGCGTTAACTATTTAAAGAAATATGAATAAGCATTCATAATCGGAGGGGAGACTATGTATGCAAAAGAAGTTGAAAATACTGACCTGAAGAAAGCGAGGCAAAGTCTCATAGAGGAGCTTGAAGCAATCAACTGGTACGAAACAAGGATGGAAGACGCAAAAGATGAGAATCTGAAGAAGATTCTTGCACATAATAAAAATGAAGAAAAAGAGCACGCTGCAATGCTTGTGGAATGGATAAGAAAACACGACAAGGAACAGGATAAGTCTTTCGAAGAACACGATTAAGTATGGGACGCCCAAGACTTTGTAGAAGGATTGCTTTTGCGCCAGATGTGGTGTATTTCAAACCAGCAGGAACACCACTGAAAGAACTTGAGGAAAGCGTCATCTCATTTGAAGAGTATGAAGCGATCAGGTTGAAAGACTTGGAAGGTCTTGAGCAGGAAGAGGCAGCTGCAAAGATGGACATTTCGCAGCCAACATTTCATAGACTCATCCTTGCTGCGAGAAAAAAGATTGCAGATGCAGTCGTCAACGGCAAGGTGCTACGAATCGAGGGAGGAACGTATAGAATCACGGGACGGCGGAGAATGAGGAGAAGGGGCTTATGAAAAAGCAATTCTTCCTTATTCTCGTCTTCCTTTTCCTCATCCCTTTCATCCATGCAGAGGGCTGCATCGTCTATTTTTATGGAAACGGCTGCGCGCACTGCGCCCGTGTTGAGCCAGTCCTCTCGGAAGCTATGATTGCGCATCCCGGCGTTGAAGTCCGTATCTATGAAGTCTATAGTGATCGCTCCAACTTGGCATTGCTGACAAGCTACTTTGATGCGCAAAATGTCTCGCAAAAAGAGAGGGGGGTTCCTGCGCTTTTCATCCAAGGAAATCGTTATGTCGGCGACAGCCCAATCATAGACAACATTGATGAAATATTTGCCAATGCGACAAAATGCCCTGAGACGAGTGCTTCTGAAAATCAGGAGTCGCAGATCAGCACTCTTCCCATGGCAACTGTTATTAGCGCGGCTCTTGTGGATTCAATCAACCCATGCGCTATTGCTGTGCTTCTCATTTTATTAGGTGCGCTCATTGCGACAGGTAATAAGAAGCGCGCACTCATTGCAGGTCTTCTCTTTACTGCATCAATCTACATTGCATATCTCCTCTTTGGACTTGGTCTCTTCTCGGCATTGCAGGTGACTGGCCTTTCCTATTGGTTTGGAAAGGTTGTCGGCGCCCTTGCAATCATCATAGGGCTATTCAATATTAAGGATTTCTTCTGGTATGGCGGGGGAGGCTTTGTCATGGAGATCCCGCGAGGTTGGAGGCCGACCTTGAAGAAGATGCTCAGCGGCGTCACCTCTCCACTTGGCGCATTCGTCATGGGGTTTGCTGTGTGCCTCTTTGAGCTTCCCTGCACAGGAGGGCCTTACATCTTCATCCTTGGCCTCCTCGCAGAAAGGACAACTATGATATCAGCGCTGCCCATACTCCTCATCTACAATGTCTTCTTTGTCTTGCCGCTCCTCCTCCTCACCTTTGGCATCTACTTTGGCTTTGCCAATGTCGAGAAAGCGACAGCCTGGAAAGACAAGAATTTACGCATCCTCCACCTCATTGCAGGAATAGTCATGCTCGTCCTTGGTATATTGGTGGTTGCTGGAGTCATATAGGAAAATCTCCGCATGTATACTCTCAGGTCTCCTTTTACTCCCCGCAGCCCTTATTTTTATGAAAATGGTAAATCATTTAAAGGGTGACTAATTACCAATAATTCACGTATTAATTTCAATTAGGTGACTAACGTGGTTTTTGTAAGAAAGAAGAAAATCAAGGGCAGGGAATATCATTATCTCGTAGCAAAGACACGTGTGGATGGGCACGAGCAGCGCGTAGAGAGGTATCTTGGCATTCATCCACCTTCGCAGGAGGATATCAAACATTACAACAAGGAATTTGACCAAGTGAAAGCATTTCTTTCCAGACAAAAGGTTCTACTTGAAAGCATCCGACAAGAATATCAGAAGAGAATGCAGCGCGCCAGTACTGATGAGCGTAAAGCATTGGAAGAAGAGCTCATCACCAATTTCACCTATAATACGAGCAGGATTGAAGGGTCCTCACTGACTCTCAAGGACACGAAGCTGCTTCTCCAGGACAACATCACTCCAGGAGAAAAGCCAATGCGAGACGTGCGAGAAGCAGAGAATCACAAGCAGGCATTCCTGCAGATGAAGACGAGGATTGCTGAACAGGTCTCTCACAATCTTATCCTGGAAATGCACAGGATGCTCAAATCAGGTGTGAGCGAAGATGCAGGCACATTTCGAACAGCGCAGGTCACTGTCGGAAGCCTGCTCCCTATAAGGGCAGATTTGATAGAGCAAGAGATCAAGAACCTGCTCAACTGGAACAGGAGAAACCAAAACCTGCACCCTCTCGAAAGGGCATGTGTCTTTCACGCAGTATTTGAAAGGATCCATCCGTTCTTCGATGGAAATGGCAGGGTCGGACGGCTTCTCATGAACTTCATCCTTATGCAGGAAGGCCTTCCGCCAATCATCATCAGAAACAAGAACCGCCGCAGGTATTATACTGCCTTGCGAAAAGCTGATGCAGGCAACATGCTCCTGCTCATTAAGTATGCATATGCAGAACTCGAAGAGGAAATGAAGAGGTATGGCTGGTATAAAGTATCTTGATAAGCTCATACGTGGTATGACGCCTGAATTAGTCAAGGGAGAATTTGTCTTTTGCACAGTATCAGAAAGTCAGATGCGTTCTCTGCAGATCAATCCTCTGCTTGTCTTTAGGGAAAAGGAGGGAACGACTGTTATCCTCGAAAAAGAAATTGCAGATGAAAATGCACTTGAGTATGCAGGGGTATGGTCACTTATCACCCTGACTGTTCACTCTGACTTGGCAGCTATTGGCTTTCTTGCAAAAATAACCGCTGCACTTGCAGAAGCAAAGATAAGTGTCAACGCGGTTTCCGCGTATTATCATGATCACTTGTTTGTTCCTGTAGAGAAAGCAGTTCAAGCAATGGAAGTTTTGAAGAAATTATCCTAGTCCTTTATCGTCTTGAGTTTCTTCTCTATCGATCCAAGCACGCGTTCGAGTTTTGCCATGTCTGTTTCTTCGGGAGGTGGTGTTGGTTGAGTTGGAGGTTGTACTCGCGTTGTTGTTTTTTGTGGTTTTGGCTTTTCTATTTCGTGCAGTGATTCTTGAACAAGGTCTTTTTCGTATTCAATCTGCTTGTCAGGGATTGCGGTGTTGAGCTTGTCGAGGAGGAATGTGAGTTCTTTGAGCTGTTCGCGAAGGATGCTTGCTGCGTCGAGCTTGTTTTTTCTCACACTCAGAAGCGTGTGGTATTGCTTGAGGTCGATGATGATGCTTTTAGAGGACTCGAGCACTGCCTTTCGTACTGCGTCCTGGTTTTGCAGGTTGATGAAGTAGTCTGGTTTGTCTGTCATTTAGGTTCGAAGAGTGTTTTTGAGATGTCATCAATCTTCTTGGTGATCTCGTCCAGGTTGTTGTTCCACGAGAGGATGATTGCGTCCTCTTTTTTCTTGAGGTCGTTAATAGTCGCAATCGTCGCGCGGGTCTTTCCAAGTGTTGCTTTGATGACGTCGACGATATTGAGGATGTCTTGGTAGTCTTCGATTCTGACGAATACGGGCTGGTTCATGGGGGTATCACCTACGTGTATTTTTCGAACAGGTTGTTGTCTATTTGCATGAGCTTTTCCTGGCAGGAGTTGAGTTGCCCATACCATTGCTCGAAGAGTGACTTTTGTTCGGTGTTCATGCGGTTGATCTCTTCGGTGTCTCTGTATGTCTGGCTGATGAGTAGGGTTATTCTTTTCTTTTCTGCCATGATCCTGCTGTAGTCAAATGCCCTGATGAAGATGCTCATTTTCTTTACTGGCATGACAGGCATTGATGGGATGTCTTCTTCGGATAGTTCTGGAAGCTCTGCAAGGTGGCTTGGTTCTTCTTCTGGTTCGTCTTCAAAATCAGGAAGGGTGAAATCTATCGTCTCAGCTGTTGCATCGTCTGCAAGAGGTGGTGTTGTTGGCTTTTCGGATTTTGGTTGTTCTGCTGCTTGCGGAATGGGGGTTTCTTTTATTGGGTGGTGGCGTGTTTGGTCTGTCTTAGATATTGGCTGTTGGAATGTTGGCTGTTGGAATGTTGGCTGTGGGAGTATTGGCTCTGGGAGTGTTGGCGGGGGAGGCATTGCTTCAGGGGTCTTGATACCTGCCGGTTCCTGCGGTTTTATCGGCTCTTGTACTGTGAAGGAAATATCTATGGATGGCTCTTCGGCAATGCTCGTATCTGCGGGTGGTTGTTTTTCTTCCTGCGCGTGTATTTCTAATGGTTGGATAAGAGGGATTTCTTCTGCTTCGACAAGTTTTGGCTGTGGTGGTGCTTGCGGAGTTGTGCTGACGGGAGTTGTGCTTAAGAGATTTGGAGGTGGGAGAGGTATGTCATCTTTTTGTTTTTTCTTGAATAGCTTAAACATTGCTCACCCCATTTGTTGTATGACAGGTTTACCTGAAGACCATATTAAAACTTTTCTTTTAATTTTGGAGGGGTGAATGTTCTGGACGTCGATTGTGTGGAAAAACAGCTGATAGGGTTTTTTCGGGCATTTGGGAAATTTTTTATCTATCTGCCTTTTTTTCGAAGATATTTCTTGAATGACCGCAAGGTATGCATAATCTGGGAAATTATTCCGCTGATTGGAGTGTAATGCTTATCAATGCCAAGAGCTTCTTATGAGCATGAGTAAGCAATGGTTTCTCACAGGGATTATCTTCAGCATGTATATTTCTTTTTGCAGTGCAGACGTGTATATAAGCGAGGTCATGTATAACCCTCCAGGACCTGATAATATGAAAGAATGGGTGGAGATTACTGGGACTGATAATCTCTCAAGGCAGGTCATAGGTGATGGATTCATCAATGATACGCTCGTTTTGATCAATTTTGTTGAAGGGAATTACTCACTGGTGGTTGAGGATGGGTTTGATGCAACCAGTGTGAACTGTTCTGTGTATGCTGCCGGGCCGATTATTGTACAGGGGTTAAGGAATGATGGGGGGATGCTCGAGTTATGGCAGGACGATCTCCTGCTTGACGAGATGGAATACGTGCCAGATTTCGCTAATGGAAACGGGCATAGCATAGTAAGGACAATGGAGGGTGTTGTCCGTGAGTCCTCTGAAATTGGGGGAAGCCCGTGTAGGATTGACCCAGAAACCGCGCCAGATGAGCCTCCTGTGGGCGGATACGACCTGTCGCTGAGTGTTGCGCTTCCAGAGCAAGTGTTTTTGCTGTCAAATCAGACCTCCCTTTTCAAAATCCTGAACAAGGATCACGAGACAGGCATGCAAGAAAACATTACTGTTTTTGTGGATTTTGAGGTGTGCAAAGCTAATGGATCAGGTTGTGTGCATGAAGGTTTTTTTGATGCGGCAATATCATCTTCTGTTTCTGCGCATACAGGCTGGTTTATCCCTGATGTGGAAGGGAACTTCACGCTGTGTGGAAAGATACGGACTGCGTCATCCCCTGATCCTGATCAGGCTAATAATATTGCGTGCAAGAATTTCAGTGCAGTAAATGCATCCCAGATTCCCTGCAATGCATCCCTTGATCTATTAGTAGAGAAGGATGTCTTCGTGTCAGGCGAGCAGATAGCGTTCTGGAACGTGCTTGGCGAGACTGGTTTTCCCTATGAGCTCTCCTACAGCATCACCAGAAGTGACGGGACTGAGATAAAAAACATCACGACAGCAAATCAGGCAAAGAAGACGTACACGCCACGAATTGACGGCTCGCTTGAGGCGTTCATTATCGAGAATCGTATTGCAAAGATTGCGTGTGACAATCAGGAGAATAGGACGTCGAACAGGAGGATTGTTCTCGTGAGAAATGATGTTTCCCAAAGGAATATGAGCGAGATTACGATTCTCTCCACAGGAGCAGGGTCAGATGGTATCGCGTTCTTTGGTGAACGCATATCACCGCGGATTCGCGTGTATAAGGGAAATACCCTGAAGAAGAGCGTGAGTGTGCTTATCGAGGGCGAAAAGCGGATTTCTGAACCAATCTCATTTTCCCTGGATGCCAAATACACAGAAGTCACCGTATCTTTGCCACTGAACCTGGTTGATTCATGCACACTTCCCGAAGGAACCTACCGGTTGATCGTGGAGGGATTGGATGCGCGTGCAGAGGAGGAGATTGCGGTGCAGCAAAAGGCCTGCACAAGTACCCTTAAGCAAGAACAGGAAAAGGAAATTGACGCATCTGTCCAGGAGGAAGACAGTATTCTCTCATTCTATACCCTCACAAAAAGGTTCGATGCTGGACAGGAAGTGAAGCTCTTCGGGCGCGTGGATGCATCAAGATATCTTGTGCTTGTGTTGGAGAATAAGAATGCAGGCAGGGTCGCATTTGTGGAAGAATTCACAGTGCAACAGGCAGAAGAGCCGGTGAAACTCACGTTCAATGTCACCGTCCTTCCTGGCGAGAACATTTTTTCTCTTGCAGTAAAGGGTGTGCCAGGCTCGAGAAAAGAGGTTGTCATGACAACAGATGCTCCTCTGGAAGAGGAGAATGCATACGCGCCTTTGGTCTCTACTGCAGCGTTCTTGAATAATTCTCCTGTCTTTGCAATGAATAGGACATTTGAAGAGGGCACGGGCACAGGGAAAGTAATATATGAGAAAGGGCCAGTAAAATATTTAAACACCCTTCTAGTGATTGTCTTTGTTCTTGCAGGTTTGGTCGTATGGCGGGAACGGAAAAAGCACTGTGCAAAAGGAAGACAGAAAGGAATTGCTCGAAAAGGGATACATACGCGTGCGGGTCATGTTCGAGGTCTTGGGAAGCCCCAAGGAGCACGTCGAATCGTCGCTCAGGGAGTATCTCAGGCAGATAAAGGCAGAGACCCAGATCAAGGTGATCTCTGAAGAATATGCAGATGCTGTTGAGAAGGATGGATTGTGGAGCACGTTTTGCGAGGCAGATCTTCTGGTGTTGGGTCTGGAGAAGCTGTCCTGGCTTGCCATTAACTTCACCCCTGCTTCTATTGAGATTCTGGAGCCTGCAACGCTCATGTTCAGGAACAAAGACATCACAGCGTGGGTAAATGACATCCTGTCAAGGCTGCATGAGATAGGGATCATCACAAAGACCGTGAATCAGAAAAATAAGATGCTTGAGAGGAACTTGTCCATGCTTGCGAGAAATTGCATCCTCGCAGTCCTTGCTGAGGAGAAGACTCCAAAGGATCTTGGAAAGGCGCTGGGCCTTCCCGGGGAGAATGTGCAGGCATTTTTGAATGCGCTTGAGTCTGAGGGAAAGATTATTAAGAAAGGAAAGAAGTATGTACGGAAAAATGGCTAAGAACGATATCATGACTAATGTCTCATGCAAGAATGCGGTGGAAGCGCTTCTCTTCTCTGCGGGAAAGAACATGACTGTGGATACGATCTCGCAGATCATTGGCACGGAGAGGGGAAGTGTCCTTGATGCCTTGGCTGCTCTGAAAGATGAGTATAATTCCCGCGATTCAGCCTTGATGATCCTTGATGAGGGAGAGCTCTGGAAGATTCATGTGCGGGAGAAGTTCCTTCCCATTGTCCAGAAGATTGTCGCAGATACTGAGCTTCCGAAAAGCGTCCTGGAGACTCTCGCAGTCATCGCGTTCAAGAGCCCGGCACTCCAGTCTGAAGTGATCAATACCCGCTCAAGTGTCGCCTATGAGCATATCGGCCTTCTTCTTGATATGGGGTTTATCACCAGGGAGAAGAAGGGAAGGAGTTTTTCATTGAAGGTGACTGATAAGTTCTTTGATTATTTTGACATTGCAGGCGATAAGAGCCTGAAGGAACTGTTGAAGTCTGTTCCTGAGAAAGTGGCCGAGAAGGAGGAGCAGGCAGAAAAAGACAGGGAAGAGGGGGAACAGAAGAAAAAGATCCCTTATCAGAAGGGCATCATTCTCAATATTCCGCAGTCAGGGACAATTGATCCGGACAGGCATAAGGATGAAGTGCCGGCAAAATCTCCTGTGGCTCCGGAAATGCCCCAAAAATCCAAAGATACGCCAAAACCGACGCCGCTAAGTCCTGCTTCTGAAGAGTCAGAAGAGAAGAATGAAGATGAGGAATCCGATGAAGAAGATGAGGTTCCAGGTCTCTTGTCAAGGCTCGATAAGGAAATTGATGAGATGACGAAAAAGAAGGATCCTTGAACAATGCTTACTGTCCGCTGCCCAAAGTGCCATCATGACCAGAAGTGCGACCCGAGAGGGGGTCCTTTAACTAAAAAAACTAAGCGTTGCGTCTATTGCGGCCATTCTTTTAAGATCCATATTGACCCGACAAAGTCGCGGATAATCAAACTGCAATAAGCAGTCTGTTCTTATTTCTTATATACATTCGATAGTATTGTGCATTACCCCGGGCGGTTGGCAGGGGGCGTGGTGGGGGCGGCGGTCGGGAACAATCCAGTCTCCACATAGATAGCCATCAGCCCTTCAAATTCACCAGCCTCAAGCTGTTTAAACCCGTTTTACAACCGTAACACTTATAAATGCAGAACCGTTCTAAAACAAGGTATTTCTCCGACGAGAAAACAAAGATTTAGGCCATGGAAGAAGCTTCGGAAAACAACGGTGAAAACAAGCAGAAGATCATCCCACAGGTGATTGAGGATGAGATGAAGCGGGCGTATCTTGATTATGCCATGTCAGTCATCGTTGGACGCGCTCTTCCAGACATTCGGGATGGATTAAAGCCGGTGCACAGAAGGATCTTGCATAGCATGAACCTCTCAGGATTTCAGCATAATAAGCCTTTTGTGAAGTGTGCAAGGATCGTGGGAGATGTGCTTGGAAAGTTTCATCCCCACGGGGATCAGTCAGTGTATGATGCTCTTGTGCGCATGGTGCAGCAGTTTTCTTTACGCTATCCATTGATATTGGGTCAGGGTAATTTTGGAAGTGTTGATGGGGATAATGCCGCGGCTTATAGGTATTGTGTCACTGGTGACACGCTTGTCATGACCAATAGAGGACTCTTGCCAATCAGAGATATTTCCTCTGGAGAAGAGGATATCGATATTACTGTCCTGAACCTTGAAGGAAAAAGAGTGAACGCATCAAAGTTCTTTCATTCAGGAAAATGGGGCATCATAAAGATTATAACAGAACATGGTTTTGAATTGAAAGGAACAGCCAATCATCCTGTTCTCTGCTGGTCAAAGGATGCGGAGGGCGTGCCTGGTCTGAAGTGGAAGTTGCTCGGTGAGGTTGTTGAAGGCGATTGGACCGTGATGAGTAGGCAGGGTTTGTTCGCAGACAGTGATATTTCCTTGAAGGAGTTTCACCCAAAAATGCGTCCACGCGAGATCAAATTCCATTTACCCACTGTGATGAGTCCAAAACTCGCATTTGTCTTGGGCGCATTTGTCGCTGAAGGCTCGTTTCACCAGAATAAGATCATTTTCAACAACAAAGATATTGCATTTTATAATACGGTCAAAGAATATGTTCTTTCTCTTTTTAAGGGAGTGCACCTATATGAGCGAGAATTAAAAGGAGGGGTGATGCAATTTGAATTGTATCATCAGCAAATTGTCCGGTTTTTCATCAATATTGGCCTTACAAATTGCACTTCTGAGAGTAAAAAGATACCCTTTTCAGTGAACCAATCTGGAAGAGAGTGTCTGCGGGCATTTCTTCGGTCTCTATTCGAAGGTGATGGATCAGTCATTTCTGTTAAGGATAAAAGGCACGGTGGAAAATCTTTGCTTCTTTCGTATACTTCAAAGAGTGCAGTTCTTATACGGGAATTGAAGATTGCATTGCTGAGTTTTGGTATCGCATCTCAAAAACCTGCAATTGATAAGCGAAATGGTTGTTTTAAATTTTTTATATCTGGTTGGAAGAATCTGAAGATTTTTGATAGGGAGATTAGTTTTTTTTCCAATAGAAAACAAGAAGCTTTGAGTCATGTGCATTCTTTTTCTCCAAGGATGAGCAAGACTGATAAGATTCCCTTTTTTTCAGACTATATCCGGAATAAATATCCCTCCTATTTGCTTCAGAAATATAATATGGATAGGCATAGTAATCTTGCGATGCGGACAGGATTGATGCAGACGTTTGCCAATAGATCAGATTGTAAGCTTGCTCGGTGGCTGCTGACTCGGCATCATTTATTTAGTAGGATAGAAATAAAAGAATTCTTGCCAGAAGAGGATGTATATTCTGTTCGTGTGGATAATTCCTGCCACTCCTTTGTTGCTAATGGATTCATCAACCATAATACTGAGGCCAAGCTCTCGAAGTTGTCTGATGAGATTTTGTCTGATATTGATAAGGAAACTGTTGATTTTGTTGCTAATTTTGACGGGTCTTTAAAGGAGCCAGTCGTTCTGCCATCGAAGGTGCCGACACTGCTCATCAATGGGTCATCAGGTATTGCGGTTGGTATGGCCACAAATATTCCTCCGCATAATGTGTCTGAGGTGTGTAATGCGATAATTGCGTTGATTTATAATCCGGATATTGATCTTCCTGGCTTGATGCAGCATATTTCCGGGCCAGACTTTCCTACTGGTGCAATCATTGTAGGACGCCAGGGTATTCTTGAGGCGTATGCGACAGGAAGAGGGAAGATTTTGCTGTCTTCGGTGATGGAAGAAGAGGAGAGAAAGGCAAAGAAGCAGCTTATCATTAAGGAGATTCCGTATCAGGTGAATAAGTCCGAGTTGGTCTCGGAGATTGCTGATCGTATCAGGGATAAGCGTATTGAAGGGGTTTCTGACTTGCGGGATGAGTCGGATAAGGACGGGGTGAGAATTGTTCTTGAGCTCAGGGGGAATGCGACTGTTGAGGTTGTGAAAAACCAGATTTTATCGACCACTCGGGCACAGAACACTTTTGGTATTATTTTCTTGAGTTTAGTGAATAACGAACCCAAGATTATGGGTTTGAAAAGTATCTTGACAGAGTTTGTAAATTTCAGAAAGGACGTGGTGAGACGAAGAACGATTTATGATCTTCGCATTGCTGAGGAAAAGGATCATATCGTGCGGGGGCTCATCATTTGTCTGGATCATATTGATGCGATTGTCAATATGTTGAAGAAGGCAAAGGATACGGAGTCTGCAAGGACGCAGCTGATTGAGATGTATGCGTTGTCTGAGAAGCAGGCAAAGGCGATTTTGGAGATGCGCCTCTCGCGCCTCACGGCACTTGAACAGGAGAAATTGCACGAAGAGCATAAGAATCTCTTGGCACTGATTACAGAATTGCAGGGCATTCTTGCGTCTGAGCAGAAGATTTTGGATATTATCAAGAAGGAATTGCAGGAGATAGCGGACAAGTACGGGGACAAGAGGCGTTCGAGAATTGAAGATGGTGAGATGAATTTTGAGATCGAGGATCTCATTCCTGAGGAGGATCAGGTAGTTATCCGTACGAACCAAGGATATGTCAAGCGTATGCCTCTGGAGACGTATAAGGTGCAAAAAAGGGGTGGAAAGGGCATTATTGGTATTATGCCTGATGAGAATGATTTTATTGATCGTATTTTCATTGCGAATACGCACTCGTATTTGCTGTGTTTCACAGATAAGGGAAAGGTGCATTGGCTGAAAGTGTACAAGATCCCTGAGGCGTCTCGTTATTCCAAGGGAAAGGCAATTGTGAATCTCGTGGAGTTGGATCCGGGAGAGCGTATCAATTCTATCATTCCGGTCAAGGAGTTTAAGGAGGGATTGATGCTGGTCATGGTGACAAGCAGGGGAATAATCAAGAAAACTCGCCTTATGGCTTATTCTCGGCCAAGGCAGGGCGGAATAAAGGCAATCCTACTTGATGAAGATGATGAGTTAAAGGCGGTTGCGGTGACTGATGAGACCAAGTATGTCATCCTTGCGACAAAGGACGGCAATGCCGTGAAGTTTGAGGACAAGAGTATACGACATGTTGGAAGGAATTCAAAAGGAGTAAGGGGTGTTCGTATTCGCGGAGCAGATAGGGTCGTTGGTATGGTGATTGCAGGAGATGAGGATGCATTGTTGACCGTGACTGAGCATGGATATGGAAAGAAGACAGAGGTTTCAGAGTACAGGCTGACGAACAGGGGCGGTGTCGGTGTGCGAAATATCATATGCAGCGAGAGGAATGGAAAGGTAGTCCTTGTCATGACAGCAGGTGACGCTGACGAGCTGATTTTCATGAGCAAGAACGGTATTGCGATAAGGGTTCCTGGTGGCAGCATTTCAACTATTGGACGGAACACGCAGGGAATGCGGATTATGCGCCTGCAAAAGGGGGATTGTGTGGTGAGTGGGGCAAAGATTGAGGGTGTTGAGGAACCGAGCGCATAAGATTTATATAGTACTTTTTTCTAGAAGGCTGTTATGCACGTGAATGAGATTCGCCTTCGTCAGAAAGGCTGGACAACTGAGGAGATCAGCCATCTGCGGCTGAAGATGAGAAAGCTTGAGAAAAGGCAGGCGTATCGTCCTGTTTTTGATGCGATCATCTTCTGGCTGGTTGTCTTGCTTTCGATTTGTGCTAACGGGGTTGTTGCCTCTGTCTTTTTCCCGTTCATATTCTTTATTCAGGACATCTCGATCTTTTTCGCTATGGCGCTTCTGGGTTTTATCTTTGGTTGGCTTTTTGCGACACTTGCGCGTGACCATGAGCACAATCATCCCTTGCGCCACGCTGTTGGTCTTGCCATCATAATTATCGTCTCGCTTCTCTTGATCGGGTGGATCTTTAAAGGTGCAACAATGCCGTATGACAGGTTTTTCTTGGTTGCTATCTATTTGCTCTTCTATGGCATCCCTTTCGTCTTTCCGCGGAGGAAGAATGGAATTGTCTGATTGGCTGAAGAACTATCTTCGCTGGAAGGACCAGATAGACTTGCGCCTGAAGGACATCAAGGTCGAGGGGGATCTCTTGACTGCAATGTATTCAGATAAGACTGTTGTGTATTTCTGTGGAAAGACGCTCAAAGATGGGCTTTTGGAGAATGCGAGGGGTGGGAAATTGAATGGTTTTTGTGTGGAGAACAGCGAGGAGAATTTCCAGTTTCTCCTGCGGCATTGGAAGGAGTGCGCGGCCATTCCTGGACTTGTCTTTATTTTCGTGAACCTGAGTTTGGGTGAGAAGTGGATTATTTTTCCGGGTGTGCACGAAAAGGTTGCGGATCCGGATTCCCTTGAGCAGGGCCTTCGGGCTATGTTTGACCTCGCTAATGGCAAGGTCTCTGAAGTGAAGGAGAAAAAGAAGAAGCAGAAGCTTTTCGAAGAGTCCGAAGAAACTGATGAAGATGAGGAATAAACTATAAATACTTGTCTGCCATTCTTTATAGGATGAACAAGATATCTTCTGGGAATGCACATCTTGACACCTTCTTGGATGGGGGTTATGAGGAAGATATTTTGACCACAATCTATGGACCTGCAGGGTCGGGAAAGACTATTCTTTGCATGCTCGCTGCTGCAAATGCGAAGAAGAAGGTTATCTATATTGATAGTGAGGGTGGCTTTAGCGTGGAACGCCTGATGCAGATGAGACCTGATTTCAAGGAGGTCTTGGGCAATATCTTGTTCTTGAACCCCTTGAATTTTGATGAACAAAAGAGAGTGTTTGAGCGCTTGAAGAAGCTCGTCACTGACCAGATTGGTCTCATCGTCTTTGATTCTGTTGCCATGCTCTATAAGCTGGAGATCGGAAAGACAAAGGACGTCTTTACCGCGAATAAGGAGTTGGGTTTGCAGGTGTCGTTTCTTGCAGAGATTGCAAGGAAGAGGAAGATTCCGGTTATGATCACAAATCATGTGTATTCCGACCATGAGGATGGGTCAATTCACATCGTTGGCGGAGATGTCTTAAAGTATGCCAGTAAAAGCCTTCTTGAATTACAGGTTGATCCGGAAAAGGCTGGCGTGCGAAAGCTCATTATCAGAAAGCACCGGTCGAGTCCAGAAGGTAAGGTGTTCTTGTTCCGGATTACTGGTGAGGGTGTTGAGGAAGTGAAATAGTAGTTATACTTCACTCCCCAGTTCATAGTGTAATCTTTCCAATGATTCTCTGATAAGCGTTATCAACGATTTATATTGGCTGAGATTAGCTTCTACGTCCGCTCTAGAAGGGTATCTGTCTCTATCACCGTATTTGCATATCAATTCATCGTCAGTGAGATCTTCACATTCCTGTATGGGGATCAATATTCTGATATTATAGACATCTCCTATCCTATCTCGTCTATTCCAATGATTCTTTCCGAATTGCGAAGGAGGTATATTACACGCTCTTGGATCACGAAGCATTGCTTCTATGAGTGAACTCGTTAATGCGCTTGATCTACATTCTGAAAGGTTACTCTGGGCATATATGACCCGTGCTCCCCCAATGGAGTCAATACTTCTCACGAGAATTCCTTCTTTTCTTATCACGACTTGCGTCTGCCAATTCATTGAATTATCTTCTGTGCTTTCGCTTTCACTCTTGACGATTCGTTGTGGAGGTTCGTTTGCATAAGAATAGACTCTCACGCGAATAATACCTTCGTTATATTCCCGTTGATAGTCAAGCTTGCAAGGCAAGGTTTCATAACCTTCTTTGAAGTCATCGTCTGTATGATATCTTCCTTGGCTCGTTAGCATTCGTTCTTGGACAGTTTCTTCTTGTCTTGTTTCGCTAACGATATCTTCAATACTCTTTCCCACAATTATTGCTAATGGTATTTTCATGTTGATCACCTATTTTTGTATTTGTTTACTACAATATAATAGTGTCAAAACAAGTTTATTATTGTTATTTCTCCCGAACAGGAGAAAGATATATAAAGATAATAGTGCACATCACTATTATGAACCTTTCCCCCCTCGATCTTCCGAAAAATGAAGAGCAAATCTATCTCTTTCTCTTGAAGAACGGTTCAACGACGACAGGTGCAATCATCAAGGAGACAGGAATTGCAAATTCAAGAGTGTATGAGTCTCTCCATTCCCTGATTGCAAAAGGTTTTGTCACATATACTGTTGAAAAGTATGGAAAGCATTTTGCAGCTGCAGATCCGAGGAAATTCCTCGAAATTGCCGAGGAGAGAAGAAAGAAGATTGAGTCTCTCGTTCCCGACCTCCTCAAGCTGCGTTCTCTGAAGAGAGACGAGACAATTTCCGCGGTTTACGAGGGATTTGAAGGGTTTAAAACTGCGTTTAAGAAAATAATTGATGACTGTCCAACAGGAGGAAATATCAATATACTCGGATTTTCAGAGCAGCAATTCGCAACAAAGTCTCTTCGAACATTTCTCGCGAATATGAACCTGAAAAGTGCTGAAAAAGAGCAGCATTTAAAGATCATCATGGACGAGTCTACTAGGAAGACTTTAGGGAAAGATCGTGCAAAGGAGAAATACACAGAGGTTCGTTACATGCCAAAGGGGTACGTGAGCCCTGCTGCAATAGACATGTTCGAGGATTGTGTTTTCATATTCTTATGGGAAGAGAAGCCATTTGTATTCATGATCAAAAATAGAATGATTGCAAAGAGTTTTATGCAGTACTTTGCTTTTTTGTGGTCGATAAGTAAGAAAGAATAAGAGTCAAATAAAAAGATTATTCTTCTCTCTTAAAATGCAATTATGGATCAAGATAATGGTGGTAAATAGTCTATCTTATATTCTTCAAAGACGATAAATGACTCATAGAGCTTGATGACGTCTGAGAACTTGTCCTTGAGGTCAAGGAGAACTTCCTTGAATTCCTCGATAGATCTTGTGTGGATGTCGAGCATGAGATTGTAGTAGCCGATTGTGTGTGTGACATAGTAGATGTGTTGATACTTCTTGCAATAGTTAATGAATGCCTGAAGTCTTTCCTCATTGTCTCTGTGAAACTGTACCAGGAGAAGGTGCCATTGGTAACCCAGTCTTGCCACGTTGATTTTCGGTTTGAATCCTTCGATGATGTTTTTTTCTCTGAGTTGTTTAAGATGATAAGTGACGGTGTGTGTAGGAAAACCAGACAGGGCAGCGATTCTGAGGGCGGGCAAGCGGGCATTCTGTGAGATTTCTTTGAGAAGTCTCTGGTCTATCTTGTCAAGGGTTGCTATTTCAGTTTTCTCTGTCTGAAAAACTCTTCCTTCTGTTTCTTGCTTGAGAAATCGGTAGCTGATGTGTTCAGCTGCAATTAGTGTCGTGAAATTATATTCGTGAAGGTGTGTACCGCACAATTTGAAAACAATGCCAAGACACTTATCAAATAGCGTGTTTGATTCTGCATAGATGAGAAATATTGCGTCCCAGCGCCCGATTCCGCTGACGAGCCAACCGATAAAAGAGAGGTCACGGATTTTCTCGAGGATTTCTTGTTCTGTCCTTTTGTTGATGTGTTCTAGCTGAATGAATACGTAGTAGGTGTTATAGCCAAGTTTACCTGTGTTGATTATCGTATAATAGGATTCGATCACACCTTGCTTTTCAAGATGTTTGATTCTATAGTTGACAACCTGTTTGCTGAGGCCGACCTGTTTTGCAATAGCAGACTCTGGCTGTCTCGCATTTGTTTCGAGCGACGCGAGTATTTTCTTGTCTTTTGCATTGAGTACAACTGGCTTTTGCATGGATATTTTACATAACAATAAGTACTATTTATTTTTTGTTATTTTGACAAATTTTTTATTAAAAAGTTTTTAATATTCAATATACTAGGTATAGATAATAATGGAGGATAAAATGAGCATAGACACAAAAGTAGAGGAATTGAAGGAAAAAGTTATTCATATCAGTACAATAGTGGCAGGAGCTGTTATGACAGGAGTTGCATTAGGGATCGTGTATAGTTCAATAATTGCCACAAGTATTGGGATAGGTGCAACTATAGAGGCAGTCAGCCCAAAAGATGAGGAACAGGTCGCTGGAAGACTCTACCATAAGTCAAGAGTCATATTGGCGCAGACTAAAGGGCATCTGGACTATGGTGATTTTCTCCTCTCTGATGGACGATATGTGCGCCTCTATGATAATCCCTGCATACTTGAGGGAAAAATCTTCGCGAATACACAAATGGAGGAGCTTGAGATTGGAAATGAATACGCACTGCACGTCATGAATCTGAATAACGAAAACACGCAATACTTAGATGGTTCAGGAACCATTGTTGAAGCAGTGCGGTGAATTAGTCATCTCCCATGAAATCCTCAAGCTTGTACGTGAGTTCTTGTCCTTTGTTAAGGAGTCCGCGGTTGACCAGATAATGTTTGGTCACAAGGTAGAAGAGGAGTCCGAGTGATTTCTTTCCCTTGTTGTTGCACGGAACGACGAGATCCACATTATTCGGTTGGTTGTTCGTATCACAAAGTGCGATTACAGGAACTCCGATGTTAAGCGCGTCTGTGACTGCGTTGCGATCAGGCCAGACGTCTGTCACGACGATGATTTTTGCTTCTGTGAATTCGCGAAGCGCAGTGTTGGTGAGTACTCCTGGCGGGTACCTGCCGGCGAAAATCTTTGCTCCGGTGAGTTCTCCAAAGAGGGTGATTGCTTTCCAGCCGTTCTCGCGTCTGGAGACGACAACGATGTCTTCAGGGTTGTAGCGGGAAAGCATCTTGACCATGGTTCTGATGCGGCTGTCGATCTGCTGGATGTTTAAGATGGAGAGGCCGTCGGCGCGGGTTTTGTAGATGAAATTCTCCATGTGCTTGGTCTTGAATTTGGTTCCGATATGAATTCCGGATTTCAGGTATTCGTCGTTTGGGACAAGTAATTCTTCGTCTGCCATTTTTTTGTTCTCCATTACCTTGTCGTCTGCCATTTTTTTGACCTCAGGCAGCCCTTGTCCTGCACAAGTACATGCAGGTACTGTCGGTAATGGACGAGAAGAACAGGGAGTGGTTTATAAAGGTTATTATCGTCAGGCATCCTCCTTGGCGCAGACGCGCAGGGGGTTGTCCCTTACGGGGTGGCGCGTAGGACAACGAAGTTGTCCGTCTGCCGCCAAGAAGGAGGATGCCACGGACAATAAAGACAACTCATTTAGAGCGTACAGCAGAATATCTTCCAATTTCAGCATACACAGGTCCTGTGGGAAGGAGCGTGCTTTGCATGAGGCTGAACTGGCTGACTTGCATCGTGAGGAAGGGAATCTTCATCTGCAATGTTTTACGAAATTCCTGTGTATCTGTCAATGTCTGGATGCGGGCGAGGGTTACGTGCGGCTTGAATGGCTTGTCGTCCCGGTATGCAGGAAGTGCTGTATTGATGTCTTTCTTCAGTTTCGTCAAGGCAGGATTGTCTTTGAATGCTGCCCAGAGTATCCTGTCGTTGAATGTGCCAATGTGTGAGAGGGTGAGCGTGAATGGTTGAAAAGTAATTGCAGAAAGTGCTGTTGTTATTGGTTCTGGGTTGCATTCGCCGAGGAATTTGAGCGTCAGATGCAGCTGTTCTCGTGCTGGGCAGCGCATCTGCCCATAGGTTTTGAAGTGTCCCTGATTGCTTGTGAGTTCGTCAAGCACTGTTACAGAAAGGTGGATTGCGATAAAGAGTCTCATGGGAAAAAAGGGAAAAAAAAGAATGGTTTACTTGTCTTCGTCTTCATCAGCAGGCTCAGCAGGGTCCTCAGTGTCGTCTTCGCCAAAGTCTTCAGAGTCCTTGGATTCATCTATTTGGATCTCTTCACGGGGTTCTTCGCGGCGGGGCTTTGGCATCTGATGAACGGGTTCAGTACCGATCGGTCCTTGCGCTTTTCCAACAACATCTGCAAATCCGACTTTTTTCATGACGCGGCTGACACGTATCCTAACTTCGTCTCCTGCTTTTGTGTTGGGTACGAAAAGTACGAATCCGTTCTTTTTTGCGATGCCGTCGCCTTTTTCTCCTACCGCCTCTATTTTTACGTCTATCTCTTCTCCGACTCTGACCGGAGCAAACCTATTTGGTCCCATATTCATCATTGTTGTTCTTCACCTTTTATCATAGCTCCTTAGAGCTAAAATCAATTTTATTGAAGAACGTGAAAGAGGTTTATAAATTTATTTAAAAATGAAGAAAAATATTGTTTAGGCATCGACGATACCACCTTCGGTGACATTGAAGACTGCTTCGCCATCTGGAAGGTTAGGACTATCGACTAGCTTTGCGACTCTTGTTCCTTTTTTACCTTTTCGTAGGTAGATGCGAAAGGTTGAGTTGTGTGCAACGATGTGCCCACCAATGGCTTCTGTCGGGTCTCCGAAGAACTGATCTGGTCTTGTCATGACCTGGTTGGTCACGTAGACGACGAGGTTGTTGGTCTGGGCGAGCCTGGCGAGTGTGTGCATGTGCTTGTTGAGCTTTTGCTGCCTGTCGGCAAGTGTTCCTCGTCCGACGAATTCTGCCCTGAAGTGGCTGGTGAGGGAATCGACGATGACAAGCTTCACGTTCATGCCTTTCTTGATGAGGTCGTTGACTTTTTCTGCGAGGAACATCTGGTGGTCTGAGTTGAATGCACGTGCGACCTTGATATTTCTGAGGACTGCATTGACGTCGAGTCCTTTTGCTGTTGCCATCTGGATGATCCGTTCCGGCCTGAATGTGTTTTCAGTGTCTATGTAGACAGCGATAGCATCAGGATTATAAATCTGACAGGTGACGCAGAGTTGATGAGCGATTTGTGTCTTGCTTGATCCGTATTGGCCAAAGCATTCGGTGATTGCGGCTGATTCGAATCCTCCTCCAAGGAGGCTGTCGAGTGCCTGGCTTCCGGTTTTCAAGATAATGACGTTTGCCCTGTTTGCGAGCAGATCTTCTCCTGAGACAAATCCCATCTCGAGCATGTCTCGGGCGGCATTGATCATCTTTCTTGCTAGTGCTTCGGTGACTCCTGCAGCTTCGACGAGTTCGCCGGGTGTGGCGACTGCTATCGACATGAGATCAGAAAAGCCTGCTTCTGAGAGCTTTTCTGCTGTTGCTGCGCCAACCCCTGGAAGGTCTTCTACTGTTTGTTCTTTTGTTTTTGCCATAAGTATTGCTTTTTGTACCATGAAGATCACCTGCTTCTTAAAATTTATGCCTCTGACCCTTGTTCTGCAAGGGCGAGGTATTCGAAAGCCTTGTTCAGGACGAGGCTTGCTTTGGGAAGGTCGTTTGTGCGTAGGGAATGCGTGGTTTGCCATGCATTGTTCTTGTCCTTGTAGCTTCGTTCAAAGGATACTGTCCTATACTGCAGTTCCTTTCCTTCCTTGTCTATGGCGGTGTTGAGCCACACGGTGGCGCGTATTGGTCCTGCGCGGAATTTCTTTTCTGGCAGGTTTTTTTCTGGTGTTTGGTTTGGTTTGTACGTATTCATTTTTCGTACCTCCTTGCTTTTCGCATTTTGTTTCAAACTCCCCCTAATGGTGGCACCCGTTTCTTGGGTGCCGAAGGGAGTTGGAGTGTGCTAAGATGCCTTGAGCTTGGCAAGTTTATAAGGGCTGCGCGGAACTGTCCAGTGGCATTTCAATGCGGAGACTGCCTGTAATTGGCAATATCTGGAGGTAGAGCGTCTTATGAAGATGTGTCAATAGTTCTGGAAATATTGCGAAAGCTTTATCTGGTGATAGTGGTTTTTCAGAAAGAATGAGCCTGTATGTGTCATCAGGGATCCTGCGTTCCATCATGCAGATAGTCTATAGGCAGGAACCGAAGTTCTACAGGGCGATTCTCATCGGAAGGGATGATGAAGAAAATGGAGTCAGGTATGTAACTGGCATATTTGTGCCTCAGCAGAGTATTCCAAAGGATGTGCATCGCTTGACTATTGATGATTTTGTGATGAATTATGATGCGTGGAGAAAGACAAAGGTTGGACAGGATGATGTGGTTGGCATGCTCTTGTATCAAAAAGGAAATGTCATCATGGGCATTCCAAAAAAGGCAGTGAAAAAGAAGAAACATTTATTAAACGTGTTTGGTTTGTTTGGGTAATGGGCTGCGAAGAGGTGTCCAGTGCTAAAAATTAGGTTTCTTCTCCCGTTTTGGGATAGGATTTAAGGATAACCACCTCCCTTTTGGGGAGGATGGAAACCCTCAATTGTGTGTTGAAGAATCTGTTTCCTTATGCGGGATTTAAAGTTTTCGTTCTTGAGAGCGAAAATCGT
>JBDRSD010000037.1:0-23188 GCA_043825215.1 Nanobdellota archaeon | reverse complement strand
AGACGGATCGAGCGCGCTCGACTTCGCCTACAAGATCCACACCGACCTCGGGCAGAAATTCATCCGAGCGATCGATGTGAAACGAAAGCTTACTGTCGGACGAGACCACAAGCTCAAGAACTATGATGTTGTTGAGATTATCGCGAACGCGTAAGCACTTTCTCAGCACAATATTTAAATATTAGTTATACATCAATATAATAGAAATATAATTATTTGAGGTGATCATCATGCTCGCTGAAGTAACCACACGCAAATGGGGGAATTCAGTAGGTATCGTACTTCCTAAGGAACTTGTAGACGACCAAAAGATACGGCCAAACCAGAAATTGACTATCTCTGTCATGAAAAAAGCCAACTTTTCTCACTTGTTTGGCACGCTTCCACGTCTTATGACAGGACAAGAGGCAAAAGACCTTGCGAGGAAGGGATGGAAGTAGCTTATTTTTTCGACACCTATGCCTACGTCGAACTCTTACGGGGAAATCCGGCGTATGTCTCGCTCACGAAAGGTGTTGGTGCAGTCACCACAAAACTTAACCTCCTCGAATTGCATCACACCGTCCTTCTTACCGAAGGACTTGAGGTTGCAGACGCACATTATGATGCATTTCTCGCCTGTGCGGTTCCCATCAAGGATAAGATATTCAAGGAAGCAAGCAATTTTCGCTTTCTACACAAGAAAAAAGATCTTTCCTATGTTGACTGCATCGGCTACGTGATGGCTAGAAAACTAGGTATACCTCTTCTCACCGGCGACAAAGCATTCGAAGGAATGCCTGGCGTAGAATTTGTGAAATAGGTGCCAGGAATCATTAGAAAGGATTAAAAACAACACCGCATTCTCAATGTCCAATGAACGACAATACCTACTGGACGTCAGACAATAAGAGAGGTCTTCGCTACGCTGGATTCACAGAGACAGAAATGGAGTATATCCGACAACTCTTCCCCATGTTCCACCCATTCGGATTCAAGGACTTTCTCCACCTTCCCGAACCAACACCCGTCCTTGCCTATGAACGAGAACTCACAACTGCAGGAGTGCGATTCGACAATGACGATCTCAGGGAAGATTATGGACGGGCATATTGGCCACTCGAACGCATCCTCACCGAATTCACCAGCATCACTGCCAACCACTCCACAGCAGCACATATCTGGAAACAATTAGGCAAACAGCCAGGATTCATCATCGAATACCCACCAGGAAACCAGACATATGCACTCGATGAAATACGCATCGCAGAGAACCAGATGAACTGGGAGACACGCGACATCAGAATATAAGAAACACATAAAAACCAAATCAAGTTCTACAATAATACACGGCTGTGGTGCAGTGGTTAACATTTTGGCTTCCCAAGCCGAAGACCCGGGTTCAAATCCCGGCAGCCGTAGTTACTTAAGACCTGGGTTGTTTGCAGATGCGAAGCAGATGCAAACTCGAGCAAATACGAAGTATTTGCGTGGTCAAATCCCGGCAGCCGTAGATTTTCAACAAAGAAGGCATCCCCCTCCTTCTTCCAGATGAGGCAGCATAGGAAATCCGCGCAGTGATCTGCATAGATTTCATATTCTGGACACAAACTCAACAGTGAATATCGGCTTTAGATGCAGTTCATTTGAATATTTAAAGTAGAAGTAGAAGAACTTCTGTTTTGACATATTCCGTATGAGCTTCAGAACTGTTTTCGCGTATTCACCTGTACCTGTCTCTTCACCCGTCTCTTTATCCAATGCCAATCTCCAAAGCGGACCTATGTTAAATATATTCACATCCATCTGCGGATATCTTCGCTTCAAGAGTGCGAGATATATGACGAAACACGAATATTCGCCAAGCCAATAAGGAATCAAGGATATTTCATCCTGCTTTGCCCATTTTGCCTCTAGCCGGACATAGTCCTCATACTTTGCCAGAGGATGTTCCATGAGATCATTTATTACTTCGATATGAAATTGCGGGCAATGCTGCCCATATGCAAATTCGGTGAATGTTGCCACGCCTTCATCCCTGATGGGACAGTTTGACTTGATATTCTTATCGAAAAGATGCCCAAGCTCATGGACGAGAATATTTGCAAGGTCATTGCTTTTATTTCCTTTAATGCACTCGAAAAGAAAACTTGCCTGGATGTTTATTTCTAGCGTTCGTAAAGATTCGTCAGATTTTACTACACAAACTTCCTTATTATGCAACAGAAGATTTTTCCATTCACGGACAAATCCTGCCGCATTTTTGTAATACTGAATGTCTATAAAGATAGTGACATCTATTTTTCTTCCATAGACGTGATACAAGAGCGCATAATTTTTATTAATAAAGAAGCAAATCGTTTGTTTAATATAATTAGCCATCTTTGCGTAATATGCCTCGCTTGAACCGTATGTTTCTATCCCTTTGAGAAGTGTCTCGAAAATCGGCTTTAATTTCTGTGAATCAGACTCATCCGACGCATGTCGTATGATAACTGTCATTTTCCCAGATAAGAAGGGATTGATTTCCCCGGGATGTATGGTCATCGACAGGTTCCTTTTGCATAATGAGTAGATATCTTTCATGACGCTACTTTCTTTTAATAAGTTGATTTTTTTCTCGATGCTTTGCAGTAAGTTCATTAAATAATTCGGATCAGAGAATAATAACGTGAGCGTCTTTAAGTATAATGCCTCATTTTTTCCACCGCCTCTAAACTGCGAAATGAGGTGACAATCCACATTCTCAGATTTTGAATGCGCAGCTATAAATGATAAAAATATCTTCAAATATTCGATATCTCGCTTGTATGCACCAGAGCCGGAATAATTTAACATGAAATATGCTTGAATATATTTGCGTTCAAGAGGGTAATTGGACGCGTTCGGCAGAACAGTGACGAGTTTAAAGATTTCCATTTGAGATATAAGTCTTGTTGTCATTCCTTGCCATTGAATCAGAAAATCCCAAATTCGCATAGCTTCTTCATTAAAACCGTATTGGAGGCTCGCTTCTTGTGTTTCGTCAACCTCGAAAATTTCTTGAAATCTGTCATGTCTTCCGCAGGAAGGGCACTTCGCTATTTTTTCAATGCTTTCGAAACCACAAGAAAGGCAGCGGTATTTTGTTCTTCTGAGACTCATTATCTTTGGGAGAATTTCATCAATTTTCTTGATTCCTTCAGAGAACAACCGCAATTCATCAAGTAAAGCTGAAAATTCATGTAATTCGATTTCCACCGTTGACATGACTGTAAAGATATACTGTAACGGATTTAAATATATTGTCATTCAATGATATCTTCCTTGTTTTCGTCCTGAGAGCCCTTCACAATCATGTGCGCGAGAAGGTATGCCTGGTAGCGCCGAATATCTCCTTTGCTTCTGTCGCTCATGCTGACCTGTCCAGGCGCGCGTTCTCCTCCTCAAATGCGTTATCTCTCTTATATATGCTCATTCCCATGTTGTTCATAGGCAGGCATATAAACTTGTTTCAACTCCAAACCGTATGAAGTTGTCGCAGAATCGCACCCGACGGGTCGGATTCCAGGCAGCCGTATCAGCCCCGTCACTTCTTTGACGAAAAGGTAAGGCTGAGAGTTAAGGCTGTTGTTCGACTTCCCCTCACCAACATCTGTTTCCTCCCAGAAGAATATGCGCAAGTCCAAGTCACAGCTATTGTCGGAGACCTTGTTGCCGTTTCCGTATTCACCCACAATTCTTACTCCCTTCTCATCCGCGACAGGAAATCGCTTCAGGCTACAGGCAATATTTCAATGCGTTCTGGAAGATGGCGAAACCGCAATCTTTAAATATCCATTCACTTTATTTGAATAATCATTCACTTAAATTGAATATTGTGCGTCGAGCATGATTCCAAAGAACACTGCAGCAATCATCCGGCACCTCCTCAGAACGAGCGAGAAGCACAACATCAACCAGATAGCGAAAGCCACAAAGACGAGCGTGGGAAGCGCGTTCAAGATCCTTAAGGAGCTCGAAAAAGAAAAAATAGCCGTTCCAGAAGATTTGGGAAACGCTAAATTCTATTCCTTGAACCTTGACAACCCTGAAGGAGCCAAGATCTGCGAACTCCTCCTCCTTGAAGAAAAAAGGAAACTTCACGGCATCGCAAAAGTCTACGCAGAATCCCTTGAAAAATTCAAGCATGCCGAAATTATTGCGCTCTTCGGTTCTATTTTGAAGAAGAAGGAATTCAATGACGTGGATGTCCTCTTCGTCACGGACAACGTGAAGGAAGTACAGGCACTCTGTCTCGACATCTCCAAAGTACGAACAAAACCAATCGTTCCGTTGATATTGAAGAAAAAGGATCTTAGTAAAGAACTCAAGAACAAAAAAGAAGCAATAGTCAGCATTATAAATGAAAGCATCATCCTCAAAGGAGAATCCGCATTTATTGAGGTCATCAAGCATGCAAAATCGTGAATCGAAGCTGGAATGCCTGCAGCTAGCTTTGCTCCCTGTCAGATACTCAACAACTGCCAGTAAAAAAGGGAAAGATTTAAATATGTGAAATCACATCTATTCACATAGGTGAGAAAAAATGCCGAACGTGACACTAGCAATACCAGAAGACCTGCACAGCAAGATGAAAAACCATTCGGAAATCCGTTGGAGCGAGGTGGTGAGGAAATCCATCTCTGAGAAGATCGCAGACCTTGAGATGATGGATAAACTGACAAGGAAAAGCAAGATGACGCACAAGGATGCCGATGCTATTGCAGAAAGGATTGATTCAGCAGTTGCAAAGAAGCTCGGACTGAGATGAAATTTGTCATTGACTCCAACATTCTGATTTCAGCGCTCATCAGGGACTCCACTACCCGGCGCATCATCATGACATCAAACGAAGAGTTCTATTATCCGGAAATTTCTTTCCATGAAATCAGAAAATACAAGGAACTCATTCTGAAAAAATCAGGAATGGATGAAAATGAATACGCTTCTGTCCTGCAGCTCCTTGTCAAGCACATCACTCTGGTTCCAGAAGAACAATTCATCGGAAAACTCGCGGAGGCCAATAAGACTTTGGGACAAATCGATCCTGATGACATTGTCTTCCTGGCAACAGCGCTTTCAATAAACGATGCGAAGATCTGGTCGAACGATCCACACCTACATAGACAGGACAAAATAAAGGCATTACGAACAGAAGAACTGATGCGCCTGTTCGAATAACCTGAAAAAGCGTATTGCACTTGACTGATGCGACTTTCGGCAGCCGTATTCATAAAGAGAAATCAGCAACCAGCTTAGTGTTGACAAAATCAGAAACATAACCGACTGCAAACAGGAGGTGAATAACCATGAGAATTACAAAACTCGGACACTGCTGCCTATTGATCGAACATAAAGGAGTGCGTATTCTGACCGACCCGGGAGCATTCTCCACAGCACAAACAACTCTTAAGAACATCGACCTGATTCTTATCACGCACGAACACGTAGACCACATCCATATCGAATCACTTAAAGAGGTTCTGAAAGGTAATCCAAAAGCGATAATAAGAACAAATAGCGGAGTTGGAAAGCTTCTCGATAAAGAAGGTCTGACCTATCAACTACTCACGCATGGCCAATCAGCAACTATCAAAGACATCCTCTTCGAGGGATTTGGCACAAAACATGAAGACATCTACCCCACCGTACCTATCGTCGAGAATACAGGCTATCTTATCGATGAATATCTATTCTATCCAGGAGATGCATTCACGATTCCTGCAAAAAAAGTCATCCTACTCGCACTCCCTGTCGAAGGACCATGGATGAAACTCTCCGAAGCAATTGACTATGCCAAAAAAATAACGCCAAAAACCTGCTTTCCAGTGCATGACGGACGAATGCGAAAAGAAAGAACTGGCGCGAACTACACAGTGATACAAGCAGCTCTCGAACAAGAAGGAATCACCTTCATCCCAATTGAAGAAATGAAAGCATACGAACTATGACCCAAGAAATCCTCCTACGGATCGTGCAATCATGGAATATCTCAGCAGACCCAGAATACAGAGGATTTCGCTGCGCACACTGCCAAGACTACATGAAGAAAGCCTGGCATCACTGGCTCAACTCCGGAGGCTATAAAACGCCTGTTCACTTCTGCAAGGACTGCCAGGCAAAGTACAGCTCAGGAGAGCTGGACGTTCCCACCCCCACAAATACTTCACAAGCAACAATACAGAAATTCACAAAGAAATATCTGCCAACAACAGAACAAACGCTCATTGCCATCCAGGAAAAATGGAATCTATCTGAAAAACCTCGATTCAAGGCATTCGCCTGTGATCTGTGCAGAGAATACCTGCCAGAAGCCAAAGGATACCATACCTGGTTCAAGCACGAGAACACGCTTATTGAAGAACACTTCTGCAGACCCTGCGCAGAGAAGATAGGGATAGGCTTCACGAAATCAACAGGATAAGCAAGAAATAGGGCACTGATTACTTCTTCCTTGCGACATTATACTTCAAGAGAACCTCCTTGTACTTCTCAAAATCAGGAGAAGACTTAAAATCACGCATCTTATGGGATGGCAGCATCTCAATCCACTTTAAAGAGAGCTTCAAGACCTCTTTGACATCATCAGCTATCTCTGGAGCAGCATTCTCTTCTTCCATCATCTCTTCCTCAACTTCCTGCTTACCAATAGAAAAGAACTTGAAAAACCTCTTCATGACCCCTTCTTTTCTCATCTCCTTCTCTTCTAGGGAGAGCTTCTTCTTCTCGATATTCTCCAACTCTTCCTCAAGCTCCTCGTACTTCTCTACATCCATTGGTCTCTCCTCCGCGCGCTTTCTTGAAAACCACCGTGACTTCCCTGGCTTTCCTTTAGCATATGCTCTTGCCTCATTCGGCGTCTCAGTCACAGATTTCTTCCTTCTTATCGAAAATCCAAAAGTGATGCCTGCAGGCTTCCTTTTCTTTGAAATGTACCGATCAAGCTCCTTATTAAATTCGTTCTTGCCCACGATAAACCATGCCTCTTAACAGGACAAAAAAGGCGCGTTACCTATTTAAAACTATCGTTTTAGAAATTCAGCAAAGGGAAGATATAGACCTCCAAGTATGCTGCGAGAACCAGCAAAAGGATGCCCAAGCCAAACATGATAATGCCATCCAAGACAACATGATTGAAGCGTTTCGTGTCAAAACGCTCCCGGATGACCGCCTTTGAGATGATGCCGCCTGCAAAGACTGCCAAGAAATACGACATGGCTTCAGTAATCATGTGGGGAAAGACCGCAAGCATCACCTGGCCGAAATACAATAGATTTGCAGAGACTTCAGTAGTCCTTTTGGTCACAAACCCGAAGATTGTCCCCCAGACAGACGCATTCCACGTCAAAAACAGGATGGAACCCGCTCCATAGACAAGCGAAAAGATGAAACAGACCAAAATCACCTTGATATTATTGAAAAGGATCGACCAGAACTCACAACTCTGGCATCCTGCAAGACCAGCATATGCCTGTCCCACAGCATTTCCCACATTTGAATAATAGATGTCCAGCTGGGTATGGAAGAGCCGTGCTGTCACCCCGGGAGGCAGGAGGATGGCGAAAAGCGCATACGCAAACAGGATTCCCAGGAAAAGAAACGCATAGACTTCCAATATGTCGTAATGATCCTTAAAGAGCATCTTCAGCGAAAACCGCTTCTCCCGCATATCCTGGTTCGCCTCGAGCGACAGGAGAGAATTCAGTGACGGCAGGATGAGAAGGCTGATGAAGCCTATAGAGATCAGGCTTGGATCCTCAGGAAAGATGATCAGTGCAGAGATGATGCCAAGCTCAGCATAAATAAAACCCAGCAAGAATGTCAGACCTGGCTTTTTCTCAAGCCAGCGGACGCCGAAAATCTGCTCAAACACCATTACTGCTGTCCTTAAAAACCTGATTTATAAATGTTGCGGGTCATCTTCAGCGTCCTTGTGCAAGAATCGCGCATACATCTTTGCCTTCCTCAAAACATCCCAAGGAAAGACATAGACCTCATGAATAGAGATGTTAATACAGACCTTTTCAGTCCTCTTCGTCCCCTCAATGCGCAACGAATAAGGAAAGAGACGAGGCACAATGTATTCCACAATCTTCTCAAGCATGACAACAGGAAACACACCCCTATTTATAAGAATTACCTTGCAAGAATCTCTTCTTTCAACAGAACTTGTAATGAAAAATAAGATAGTGTTGTCTGAAGTCAAATACGCGTGTAGTGGTTAACTTCTAATAAAATTTTTACAATATTATATTTTCCGTCGAAATATTTATAAATATGTAGTGGTTAACTGGATAAATGGTAAGCATTGTCACGAAAAAGATCAAGGGAAACGAATATCTCTACCTCGTCGAGTCAGTCCGAAAAGACAACAGAATCATCCAAAAAACAGTCAAATTCATCGGAAAGAAGCGACCCATCACAAAAGAAGAGTTTGCATGCATGAAGATGTCCCATAAGAAAGAGGACTGGATCCTGGCCAGCTTCACAGATGAACTCTCCTATCAAGACCATCACGAGATGAAATCCCTATCTGCGCAACAAAAAAAATATCTTGCTTCCCTTGATCCTGTATCCCGCGAACAAGAAAAAGAACGCTCTCTTGCATTATTCATCTCAAGCAGCAATGCAATCGAAGGATCAACAGTAACATTCCAGGAGACCTTCGACTTTCTCTTCAATGACATCGCACCAACAGGAAAGACAAAAAAAGAAGTGCACATGGCAACAAATCTCCTTGCAGCTTACAATTATATGGAAGAACATCATAAAAAGCTCCCAACCAATGAAGATATCTGCAACCTCCACACACTCACCAACAGGGATATCGAATCAGAAAAGACTCTTGGCAAATACAAGCGTATCCAAAACTACATCGGAGAAGCCCATACCACGTCTTTCTTATTCACTGAAGAACGCATGCAGATGCTTCTTTCCTGGATAAAAGCGGCATTTCAAAAGATGGACGAATTCGAGGTGGCATTCCACTCCCATGCACAATTCGAGCTCATCCACCCATTCATCGACGGCAATGGACGAGTCGGAAGAATACTCCTCAACTGGCTTCTTCTCTATACCGGATTGATGCCGCTTGCCATCAACATCAGGAGACGCTCCGAATACATCAGCGCAATCCGAAATGCCCAGCGAGGCAATCTTCGAGCATTCTGCATGTTCTGCAAACAAGAATACATGAAACAGTATGAATTCATGAAATAAACAAAGAAAAACATGGGGACGCCGCGATTCGAACGCGGATCAGCCGGTGTAGCCTATGTGAAGTCATCGTCCCGAAGGACTCATCGCTCCAGCATATCTGGAGCCGGCTATTCTAGCCAGGATGTACCTGTCAAGGTTTCGCCTTGCAGTTTATACTACGTCCCCATCCACTGTAAAAAACAAATGGAGGTAATAAAGCTTTTGCTGGGGGATATAATATGCCAAATGGTATTTTAATCAGGTTAAACTACATCCCCTTAGGATTAGAAAAAAATGAGGATTCTTTATAAAATTTGCTACAAGAGTCCTCGTCATCATAATCCTGGTTCATCTTCGCCTATCCCGATAGTACCAGACCACTTTTCCCTTCGACACATGGAATGAGAAGGCAACAAGCCAGACCACAAGGAGGAGGAGCACAAAGACAACCGGGCAATACCTGTAGGCAAGCTTTGCAAAACTCAATCGCTCCTTCGGAATGATCTTCACGAGAATGATCGCGCTCTCAGCAATGCCTCCCTTGCCATCCTCTGCAGTGAACTTAAGCTCCCGCTCGCCATAGAAGTTCTCATCAGCAGAGACAATCGCTACATTTCCTGTGATATCGACAGCGATATTCGAGGGATTGTTGGACTCAAAGACGAGCAGATCATCATCCGGGTCCTCAAAATAGCCAGACAGGTTGAAGGTATAGCTCTCACCTTGGTAGATCTCCACGTACAAGGGCTTTTGCAAAGGACTATACGTGTTCCTGTTGCTTGCTGCGTACGCGATCAAAAAGAGGACAAGAAATGCTACAAGCAGCGTGAAAAAGAGCTGCCACTTCCTCTGCCCTGCATAGGGAATCCTCCTATAATAGAGGATCTTGTCCTCTGACTTGAAGAAGACCAAGACCTGGCGGGTGAAAATAAGGAGGAGCGCAAGCACTGCCCCGACAATGAAGATCAAAAAGAAGATCAGGCAGGCTGTATTTTCCTGCAGGTGCGAGACAAACCGCTCGAATAGATCACGTTCGCCAAGGACAACCTTCACGGTCTCATTATACTCGACCTGGCTTGTCAGGAAGCGCGCATCGTCAAGGTAGACTCCCTTGAAGTAGCTTGAGAGGTTGTCTGCGAAAAGCAGGATTGTCTTCTCCTCTCCAGCTTTTAAGAAAATCTCAGAAATGTCAGGATGCATGAACGTGCTTTCATACGACACTGCATACGTCGCATCCTTGATACCAATATTCTTCACGCGCAAGGGAACAGATGCTGTCCCGTACTTGATCGAGATGACATCATTTTGCACATCAATTCTCGTGCAGCTCTCTGTTGTCAAGGACTGGATCGTCATGACATCGTCAGATGAGAGGCCTGTCGAGTCAGCTTCAGCAATGATGCGCATCTCAAAGCGGTCATCAAGGCATGGGACGTCAACATCGAGTATGATCTCTTTCACTTCCCCTGGCGCAAGAGTCACTTCCTCCTGGCTTATTCTTGTCCAGACAGATGACTTTGCCTTGAGGCGGAACGTCTCCTCGTAGAGGCCTGCATTCTCCAAGGTTATGATGTAAGACTTCTTCCCGCAGCAGGCCGTGTCCTGCTCTGGTGTGATCATAAGGTTTTGCTCATAGCAATGGTTCACAGAAAGATCCAATGCCCGTGATTTCGTGATCTTTCCAAGGTCAGATGCTGCGGTAAGCTGGAGCGCGTATGTGCCCTCCTGCGCTACCTTGGGATTGACGATCAGATCAAGGATTTTCTCCTGGCCAGGCTCAAGATGGATGTCTTTTCCGTCAAAGGACACAAATGCAGGGCCATCAAATGTTACCTTGTAATCATTCGGCACATTCGCATTGTTCCTGAACGCGATGGGAACCTTGCTTACGACCTGCGAGCAGACAGCGACCTTCTGGTCAGCACCAATCAGAAAATCATACCCGCGGTTGACAATCAACTCCTGGTAAATGTACTGATCTATATCATTCTGTTTTGCATGGATCTTAAAGGGAAGATTAAAGGTGCCGTACGTTTCACAAGGCAGCTGCACTGTGATATAGACAACCTTCTTTTGCCCTGGAAGAAGCGAGAAAGTCTTCTCAGAATAGCGGGCAAACTGCTCAAAGTCGCCAAGGCTTATTTCGTACTCTTCAGAGAATGTGCCGACATTCTCCACTTCAAGGTCGAAGACTGCCGTCTGACACGGATCGATGGTCTTATTGTAATAGGTCAAGACAGCACGGATGTTCTGGCATACCTGGGACACGACGGGCTTTTGAAAAGTTTTCTCCCTGCCAAAATTTGTTTTTGCGTGGAGCACATATCCGAAGCTTCCTTCTTTCCCACAAGGGATGGAAATTGCAGCGCTGACAAGCCTTGCCTGCCCAGGATCAAGCTCAAACGAGCCTGCAGAAAGCGCGATCCAGTCATTGATCGCGGATTCTGTCGACAATGAAAAGAGGGATGGAACATTTCCGACATTCGTTATCTCAAACATGTCCAAGCGAGAGCCGCACGAGCAGATCTTGACATTATCGCTCGGGCTTGCCAAGGAGAACTCGTTCGAATACAAGTTCACGATGAATTCCCCGCGTACGGGAAGGATGAAGAGAACAAACAACAACAGCAATGCATATATCGTCTTATTCATTGAGATTCCCTCGCTTTTAGTCTGCTCATGCCTATGATTATTCCTATGATCAGGAGAGCTATTGCGATCCCTATAATAATATATTCCAAGCGGCTCCTGTCAATAAAAGGATTTCTTGCCTCAATACCCTTTGTCACGTCAGCAAAAAACTGCACAGATTTCGTCTTCCCATCAGCAGCAATTGTGACAAAAAAGACCTTTTCCCCTGGACTCGCGAGATGGCTTGCCTTGACAAAGAGGAACAAGGTCTCTTCTCGCCCTGGCTGCAGTGTCAGAATGCTTCCTGGCTTTATCAAATAGGAACCCCATGAAGAGATATCTGATACATCCACAGAAACGACGAGAGGGCTGCCCTTTGTATTCATCATGCGCAGAGCATAATACTCGCCCTGGCCGCCAGCGTCAAGATCATGAGAGGAGATGTAGGTGATGACGATGCCTTCAATATCTTCTTGGTTGTGATATGCTGGCACATTGTCAGGAATGCTTGGCATTGCAGGTATACTTGGCATGACTCTTTCACACGCATCACCAATGCCATCACCATCAGAATCAGCCTGGTCATCGTTTGCCACAGCAGGGCAATTATCATCAAGATCAGGGATGATGTCACAATCCGTGTCCGGAAGAACTTCATCACGGACGCGATCATACGTCTCGCAAGACTCTGCATTCACAAATATCGCACAGATCAGGAAAACTGCGATAAACATAGAGAGTTTTTTTATCATATTCACAACAACATCTCCCCCGAAGCTATTCACTCAGGAATGATAATAAATCCTCATATATAAACGTTTCGCTCATAACCATTCTAAAGTCGTAACGTCAACAGAGGTCTTATGTATACGCCCTTGCCGCCTGTTCTCTTGTCCGACGAGTAGCGATGAGATAGGCAATTCCCACGACAATCCCTGCCACAACCAAGATGCCAAGGACAATCTGCAGGATGCGAATCGAAAGGGCAAGATCGCTCTTCTCTTCAGACTTCACGCTTGCGCCAAGGATGACCTGCTCCACCTCATTAGCGTGCCTTATCTCTGCCATGAACGTCTTCTCGCCAGAAGGGGCATCGCTATTCGCATACACGTGAGCATTCACGGTCATCTCCGTATTCGCAGGGACAACGACGACACTTCCCGTATCAAAGGAATAACCACCCCAACCATCAATGCCGACCAGGCGCAATGTATAGGATTTCGCATACGAGTCAGTATTGGTTATCCGAAGCGGATAAAGAGCATTTCCACCAGCAGGAACATCCTGGATATTATACAAATCCACAATATTCACATTGCGATTCTCTGCAAAGCACTTGCCCTCGACAACCTTGATCTTTCCAGTCGCAATGAGCACGTCCCGTGCACGGGAATCTATGGAGAGCTTCACCGTATAGGTCTTTGCCTCAGTGCATTCAGAAATGTCCACAAGGAAATCAAGGTCCTCAGTCTCACCAGACATGAGGCTTGGGATGTTCTTTGCCTGGGTTATGCCAAGGCCTTCCAAGCGCAGTGTGAGTTTCACATCCTCAAGATCGTAGCCAAACTTATTCCGGATGCCTACTTTCACTGTGAACGATTCACCTGCACGCACCCAATCCGGCACAACTTCGAAATACGAAAGGATAAGGTCACACGCATCACCAATGCCATTCTTGTTCAAGTCCTTCTGATTGGTGTTTGGCGTGTCAGGACAGTTGTCCCTGTCATCAGGCACGTCATCGCAATCAAAGTCCGGAAGAGTCCTTCCTGTCAACCTGTCCTGGATGATGCATTGCGTATTCGGCTCTGGAGTGGGCTTAAATTCAACAAACCGGATGGTCGGAATGAACGGCTCAGGACCGATCGGGGGAGGCAAGATATCATATCCACAATCCCGCACCCTGAATCGCACATCCTGGCTATCAACATTATCTTCTTCATCTTCAACCCTGAACCTCAGGGTCTCGCTTCCGATGAACCCTTCAGGATAATCAACTTCAAGGCGATTCCTGCTATCAATATGGACATCAAGGTCATCCTCGCCACTCACTGAGAAGTCCAGATCACCCCAGGAATAGTCAACATGGTCATCAAGGTCAACCACAGCAAACCTGTCGCCATAACAGACGCTCTGGTCAGGGATGTCAAGGCGGATATCATCTTCCTCATCATCGTCATCTTCACAGCCAGACACCTGAATGGATTTCGTTGTAAAAGCATCTAAACCACCCGTATCAAGAGCCCTAAAGGTGATGGTTGCAGATGTGTCTGTATCACCAACGTGCTCAATGACAAACACGCCTTGCGTATCATGAGTAACGCGCACATCAGATCTTGAACTCTCTGCAAAGAAACGCAATGCGGAATCAGAATCGTGATCATCAGAGACATAGGGCTTAATGTCAATCTCCCTCTCTCCTTCGCAAGAAATATCCTGCAAAGTGAACGGGCTCCACACAGGACGCTCATTCACAGGAGGAGAAACGCATGTGATGTAGACATACACATCCTGGGAATCAGAACCACCATGCCCGTCATCAACACGGACAGGTATCCTCACCGTATTTTCTCTGCCCAATGCTCTTACGCGGACGCGATTCTCCTGTTGGTACGGAAAGGTCACATCAACATATCCGGAAGGAATCGCCTGACTAACATGAAATGTCAGACCATCATGATCCTCATCAGTTGCAAAAAGGTCAAAAGTGCCCTCTCCATTGCACGATACATGCAACGGGTTTATGTACTCCAGCACAGGATCATGGTTCTCAAATCCACAGCGAGCCACAACTGATTTATCAGCAGTGCCTGACAGTCCTTGCTCATCAATAGCAGTAAAACGAAAATAACCTGAATCAGACTCACCACTCACATGAAAAAACCGATATGTCAAATCATCAATCTTTTCCACAGTAAAATCAGGATCCAGACTCTCAACAGAAAACCTCAGCCGATTAAACGGCGTTTCATCAGAGACCATGTAGGGTTCAATGGTAAAGTCAAGTTGACCACCACAAGATATCTGGGGAATAGTAAATTGGTTCCAGACAGGAGCATTATTGCCGCCTCCGCAACCAGAGACAGTTACAGGAACAGTCTTCACCACATCCTCATGACCACCAATTCTGTCATTTGCCCTGACTATAATTGATGCATGACCATTCCGCCCTCTTGCAATCACATCGACAGAAGACCCTTCCCAGCGGTAATCAATCACATTATCAGGATCAGTCTCTGAGACAGCAACATACACGTGATCATTTTCAGGATCACCCGTTATGATATCGAAAGAATCCCTGCCATTGCACGAGAGATCAAGATGATCCGGGGAGACATCAAGAGTCGGCGGCTGGTTTTGAGCAAGGCATGTCACTGACACCTGTTTCTCAATCGAACTGGATCTGCCTATGCCATCATCAGCAGTGAACACGAGATGCGCTGACGCAGAGTTGCTTCCAACATGCTCAATCCTGAAGATCGCCACGGCAGGATCCCGCTCATTCGGCCTGATGATTGCGGGAGTCACCCTAATTCTTGTCGGATTATCGCTTGAGGCCCTAAAGATCAGGTCCTGAAACTCGGTGCGATCATCGCGCACATTCCCTGCCATGATGATAACCTCACCATGCCCGCCGCACTCCAATTCAGGCACATCTAAAGAAATCCATTCCGGAGGATCATTATCAGGCTCAGCGCATTCACGCACCCGGAACCTAAATTCGGCAGTGTTGGGCTTTCCTTCTCCATCCCGCAGGCCAAAAGAGATACCTGTCTCTCCTGCAGTCTTTGTCTGAAACGTCAGATCATCACCAACAATCCGAGGAACAGTAATCCTCGAAGCATCATAACCATCCACTGCGATCGTTACCTCATGCGGATCTTCATCAGTTACATAATCGTGCAAGGAATCAACACGCACGTCTTCTCCACAATCATAAACTGCATAGGGAATGACAAGGTCTGGCCTGCAATTATCAAATGTAAAAGTCGCGGTCTTTTCTGTCATCTTCCCACGCGAATTTGTCGCCCTTATCGTAACACTTGCAGGTAGTGCACCTCCAGGAACAATTCCTGGATGGACCACATTATACACATAATCGTCCTGCCTATGGACGTACTGGGATGAATAGGTCACCTGGATCCTTCCTGCACCCATCATCTGCTCAACAGTGTCATACTCATCAGAAATGATATCCCGCAACCTCACCGGGTGGGACTGCGAGCAAGCGAGCAGGCGGTCATTGAAGATTATCGTTGGTGCAGATGCTTCCTCGCACGCAAGCACTTCAACATCCATGGCAAACGGCTCTGTGTTCACCCCGTCTGACGCCCGGATTGAAAAATGTGCAGCACCCTCGTTGAGCGCTGTCAAGTACACAATATTATTATAAGAGTCAGTATCTTTTCTGACAATGCCTGAGGGGATTGGAGTGCCGACAGTATACTGCAAGGTCACGTACTCTGGATCACGGATGTAATCATTCAAATCTATTCTCTTATGCACGTCATCGCATTGGAGCGTCACAAAAAGATCCTGGTAAGCTTCCGGAGGAGCGTTCACATCGCACACAACGTGCACTCGCAATCGCTCGGAAACTGGCGGATTATGACCATCAGAAACAAAAACGCGGATATATGCATCACCACTTATACCGTTTGAGCGCACACGCCATGGATTATGCAGAATCATTATCAGGTTCTGCGGATCACTATCCTCAACAACATCCCAGGTCAAAGGATCATTCTCATGATCATACGCATTAAGATCAATCTCTTGCGTCTCTATGCAATCAAGATAGATCGGGTCCATATCAATTACAGGAGGAAGATTCTCTTCAGGCTCTTCACAAGCATCACCGATGCCATCGCCGTCCCCATCAGGCTGTCCTTCCCCTCCCTCGACAGGATTGTAGACATAGGGACAATTGTCCATCTCGAACAGGACGCAATCACAATCATTATCAAAGAAATATTGACCGCCATCATACCAGACACAATTCTCTCGGTCTGGATCGGGGATGCATGCTGCTGCGTGAACCTGGGGCAAAAAGACAATTGCCGCAAGCAGAACCAATGCGAATAAATAGATCTTTTTCATTTTTCCTCCTTAAAACCTGTATGTAATTCCGAATCTGACCTGATCTTTTGTCGTATGACCTTTGCTTGAATTTTTTTTGCCTTCGTTTTTCAGCTCGTCAGTTCTTGTTGCAGTATTATGATGATCATACTCTATCAGAATGCCTAAACCGTTCCAGACGGTGAAGATACCTCGCGCATCAAGATCCTTCTCATTCTGTTCTCCAGTGTAGCCATTGGCTTCTTCTGTGAAATGCGCCCGCTTATAGACGACATCAAATAATGCAGGGCCAAATGTGCTTCTACCGCGCAATTGGAATTCAATGCCATTATCTGCATCTCCTGCGTCACCGCCCCACGTGTATGCGTGCGGACCGACAAGGAATGAAACCGCAGGTGTTCCAGTCCAATCAGTACGGACACCTAATCCTCCAAGAAGGGCACCGTCCCAGCGATCAATATGAATATCTGACGCGCCCCGCAAGCCAGTTGTGCTCGTTATATATGCAGCATCAAGTCCTGCTGTCCCGACAAGCTTCATGCCCCCGAAATTCTCTGTCTCCTTCAATGGAACACTGTAAAAGAACGCGCCTGCGACCGTGTTCTCTGCAAGAGAGCCGTCCTTGACTGTCCGGACGACCTCACCCTTTTGATTGCGTTCAAAAATGTCCTTTCCTAAAGCAACTTCGCGGGTGAACTTTCCTTCAGCATAGACCCTGTCAGAAGCAATCTCGAAAGAAACACCGCTGCTTCTCATATCCTTATCAGCAATGAATCGCAGAGGGCCAATGACTGAGGGGATTGTTGATGTTGCGTCAAGTTCTCCGTCCGGGAGAATAGAGTGGCCACCTGCAAATGCCGTGAAAAGATATGCTGCAGGAGGTCCTTCCTTTGGTTTTTCCGGGCAGGGCATTTGGTGAGAAGGTCCTGTCGGAGGCGTTATTGGAGGTTCCTTTGGCTCGTCTCCACGATACACCATAGATATCTTTGCCCATTTCTGGAAAACCACTGTCGGATAGACAGCTACTTCGCCATCAATACTCGCCACAATATGCTTTCCCTTAGTATCTGTGCAAAAGACAAGCGCTTCATACTCGTAATTTCCAAATGTGAGCCCTGCTTCTCTTGGCCGCAATTCAGGTCCGTTGAAATAATGCCACTTCTTGTCATCTCCTCTTACCCGCATGACAACCTTACTATCAATAAGATCACGCACGTCTTTTTTCACTTCCTTTGCGATCTGCGCCATGTACTGATTCCTGTCGAGAACAAATGATCCAGATTCGGGAACCAAAAAGCTCTCTTCCAAACGAGGAACTTCTCTGACATTTTCATATGTGAGAAGAATTGTTCCTAATGAATCCCTGCTTGTTCCTGAAATCGCAGGTATTGTCACCTTATTCCAGTTCTTTGCTTTGTACCATGAAAAAAGCTGTTCTGTTGAACAGTTTGCACAATCATCCTTCTTCACATCAGTAATCTTTTGTTTGGTGTCAGGTTCATCACCAGGATTGCCCGCATATGCAGGGGTTGTGAGTGCAGTTGTTGCCATGATGCCTAATGCTGCCAAGGGTATGGCTAAGCGAGAAATCTTAAAGGAATGGACAATGGATTCTAGAGCTTTCATAGTTAATCCTCCAACGAATGACGAGGTAAATGAGAAACCATTTATAAAGATTTCGATTTGTTGTTACTGAGAAGTAAAAAATTACTCCGTATTTAATTGATATTTTTTTATAACAAAATATTGCGGCGGATTACGATAGTCCTCAGCACACACATAAAGGACATCATTCCTGGAAAAAGTGCATACAGTAAAAAAACCATCATCACGATCAGGAATTGAAAACGCTTCTTCACCAGACCACATGTCATACACATTGATTCCCGAATAGGTGACTTGAGTAAAATATTCATACCCCAACGATACTCCTTCATCATATACTCGTCTTTGATTTTCAATGAAAACAGGGTTCGCGAGAGACAAACCTTGAAAAAAAGCTCCAATGTTACGACCTTGCAGAATCATTCGCCCACTCGAATATTCTAACCGAGGCACATAGTGTTCGTCAAACAGTTCTGGAATCACGATATAATCCTGATAATTAAAATCGGGAAAATAATACCATAAGATATATTCATTTGGCCCTTCCCAACTGTCCCGTGCTGCAACATAAAAACGATTATTTACTGATACAATATCATCAATGTCCAATGGTTCATGAGTGATTGGATGCCTCACTGTAAAATGAGTGGTGTCTGCAGGACTAGCATATGGAAAAACGTATACATCACTAGCATATGCTCTATGAATCAGAATCTGATCCCTATTAAACGCAATATCATCCCCATAAGAAAAGTAATCAGGGTTTAACACGATCTCCTTTTCCATATTCAACGTGTTTGCATCATAAAAACGAAGAAGCGTTCTTCCCCCACCTATATCTGCCATAATCATCCCGATTTTTTCATCGTCAGCAGCCCCGTCCTGAAAAAAATAAGGAACCTGCCAGACCATATCAAGAGATGACCCACTGATAGTGATAGATTTTTCAGGTGATCCAATAAACAGGTAATCATGATACGCTTCAAAAAAATAAATTCTGTCATTCAACACATTATCATATCTCTTTTCAGCCAAGAATTCATACTGTGGAATAACTTCCAAAGCAAATCGGGTTTGAATCCCATTGCAGTCAAGAATGACATCCTGCAATGATCTCACCCCCTCCACGACATCCTCAATAATTAGATCCTCTCGGACAATCTTAAGATTATAGCCCTGATGATCAGAAACGATCCTTATCTCTTCAGGGGAATCGATATCATCTACCAAGTCATAGATGTTCCAAATAATGACTGTAGACTGTGCTGGCGCAAAAACAGAGACATCTTCAATCACTTCCCATACGGCAGGATCATCAACAGCATTCACCTGCAGACTGATATCATTTGATTCGACACCGTTTGCCCTCAACCTGAAGGTCTTCATGCCGTTCCAATCGGGCTGAAGATAATCAACAACAAGCTTATCATCGACAACTTTCAGACGGACTTCTGCATCCAAAGAATAGACCTGATCAATGACAGCCGGCGTGTCCGGATCATGGACATATCCTGATACGGTGTTCAAGAGGATTTTTCCAAGCGTATCGTCCTCATCACAAAACACGTTCGGAACAGTGCTCCACGTTGTTGGCGTGTCCTGGCCGGCAACAGTCAGGGTAAACTGATTCTCAATCCCATTTCCAAGGACATGGACGTCCTCCTCTCCAAACCAGTTCGGTACTAGATTCCGGATCTTGACATGCCCTCCCTCATAATACGCCTCAAAATGCTCATTTGCTCCAGTCACTGAGATATTCTTTGGCGAATCTGGGTCAGACAAACGCTCATCAATGTTCTGGTAAATGATCACTCCATTACCTGCATTCTCAGGAATGGACTGGGGAAAAAGCTCCTGCCATTCCGATGGGTCATCGACAGGTGTTACCGACAGCAAGAACTTGCCTTCCACACCATTAGCATACACACGCACGGTGTCCACCCCATTCGAATCCCGAAGCATGTTCCGCACCCTGACATCATTTCCTTGCACATATGCACTGAATGCGATGTTTGTTCCAACAGTATATGTGACCTGGCCATCAAAGATGGCCCGTTCCTTGATATCCTGATAGATGACGCTGCCGTCAGGACTGTCTTCAGGAATGCTTTGGGCTAAAAGAGGCTTCCATACAGGTACAGACGTCACCACATTCTCGGGCTTGGTTGACTCACTGCAGGAAAGAGCTCCGAAGACAAGAACACTGCTCAGTAGAAGCCCACCATCTCTTTTGGCATTTCGCCATGTCTTCTGCACAAGTTCTTGAAGTCCCCCCATATCAAAAGGGAATACCTTTTGATATATAAAGATAAATGATGAATAACCGGAAAAATTCCGGATTATGTATCACGCTTCAACGTGGTAAAATAGAGGTTTTCAATCATTATCTTCACTGATGTCCTGGCAGAAAGGCATATCATGAAAGAACTTTTGCGAAATCAAGAAGAATTCCATTTCTTAGACGCAAACATGATAGAAACAATCACTACACCATATGAAACCATCGATAAGATCAATGCTGTGGAAAAACCGACAGCTACCCCGATAACTGTCGCAAGCACTGAACCAAATACAGAGGATAATCCATTTATCCCCCACGCGAGAGGCACATCCTGGTTATCTTTTTTAAGCAATCTGATGCCTGATGGGAAAGGAATACCAATGACAAACCCCAGAGGGAATAATAATACAAAAGTCATGAATATTCTTGCTACTAATGAAAAAGGCAATAAAAATTGTATTATCGTACTTAATGAAAACAGGTATACTGTAGTCATGAGAATCACAGCGATGCTTGCATATACTATTACCCGAGGTAATTTTTTAACGGAAACATAGCTACTGGCTAAACTGCCAAGACTTGTTGAGAAAAGCAAGGAGAATAGAATGACAGAAAAGGTATAAATCGGCTTGCCCAGGAGCAATATGAATTTCTGCAGAATCGGAATCTCCATCAGCATGAATCCAGCACCCAGCCCAGAAAAATACAACAAATAAGAAACCTTGAGATTGATCTTGTCCTTTCTTATGAATCGCTTGAATACCAACACGATACCAAACAGAATCAAACTGATAATGAAGGGAATTGACAGGATCTTCACGAAATGCAGCGGAATCCCGATTGGCTTATAGTATGCGAAATAGAAAGGATTATTATCATGGGTGGCCTGAACATTGATATCAAACTTGGACTCGAATTCAGAATAACTCATTTGGCCTGATAAGAATTGAGCATAAGGCGCATCTATATTATTATACGGTAAAATGACTGGAGCCCATTTCTTTTCCTCAATAATAGGTCTTATCTGATTAATCTCGTCTTCTGTAAAAGGAGTCTTTTTAATAATGAAAACCATCTGATTGCCAAGAAATTCCTCTATCTGAGACGGGTCAGTCTGTGAGACTGCAATAAGATGATTCTTCACATCACCCTGAACGCCAAGATTATTAAGTGCTTCTTTTGCAATTGTCACAAGCCGTGGAATATCAACCTCATATCTGACGAGTGCCAGAACGCCGTCATCATTCACGTGCGCTAAGTAATCCTCAAATGCCTCAACAGTATATAGGTAATTCTCAGACATGACCAAACCACCAGAGACTATTGCACTTGAAGAATCAACAAATCCAAGCAGAACCATATCATACGTCTGATTCGAACGGCTGACAAAATTCCTTCCTTCCTCGACAAACACATCAACATACGGGCTATTATAGATATTTCCCGCCCGTTCACCATACTCTCTCACATTTTCAACAATACTTGGATTAATCTCGACCGCAGTCACATCCCTGCTTTCAGAAGCCAGAGCAAGAGCGACATCTGTTCCTCCCCCTGTACCAATTATCAATACCTTCGATTTTGGCTTTACATGGAACGGGAAATACCTGAACCAATCCCTGGTGTAATTCATGCTGTATGCATCCCACGGAAGGATAAATGTCCACGCAAAAGTATCAATATAATTATTAGCCAGAAAATCGTCTCCGAAACCTTCGACCAGATCCACTCGGGAGAATGAGTTCCAATCTGTTTTTACAATATGCAGGTTTCTGTCTGCTTCCAAATGCTGCGCGAGTGCCTTGTTTTCTCCGATAGGAAGTGTTATCGTATTCGTCGCCACATTGAAGAGAAAAAAACCCATAAGCAAAAGGACCATCGCAAAGAAAAAATACAATCTGAATCTTGAAGACTTCAAAAACAGCAGTGAAGCAAGAAGGGGCATGATTGCCGTAAGGATTATGAGAGACTCTGGATGTATGAAAACCAATAATATCGGGACACACAAAGCGCCTATTGAGGCACCGAGCAAATCGTAAAAATATAATTTTCCCGAATATTGCCCAAATAAGTCAAATAATGATGAAAGACACATGCCTCCAAATAAGAAAGGGAGCACTGAAAATGCAAAATAAACACTGATTGACGCATTTTTTGCCGGAACAATTATTATTACAAGCAGAAACAATAAGATTGCAAGCGAAAAGAGAAATGACAATACAGATGCTGAACGATATTTCTTTTTGAAAAAGGTGTATTTGTTTAGCTGATTTCTGAGTTTTTTTACTTGATCTATATTCCGGAGTAGCGAAATGCATAAATAGTAGTTAGCTACAAAGTAGCTAATATGATTAAGGAGACGAAAATTCGTTTGACTGGTTTTGAGATGCTTGA
>JBDRSD010000036.1:0-5288 GCA_043825215.1 Nanobdellota archaeon | reverse complement strand
TGCATATCGAGCAGATCTATAATTCCCTATTAAGAAGCATCTTTGCGAAGGTGAATGCCAACGTGACGACACCTGGGCCCTTGTCTGTGTATCGGGCAAATCTCCTGCGGGAGATCGGTGGCTTTTCGACAAAGGGCTTTTCTGAGGATGTTGATGTGACTATCCGCCTTATCAGGAAGGGCTATGTGGTCGGGTATGCGTCAGACGCTGTTACTGAGACGTACATGCCTGTTGATGTGAAAGGATTTTTCAGGCAGAGGACTCGGTTTGCCAGGGGCATGATCAACATCTTCAAGAGGCATCTGAAGATGAATGCGATCATGATCGATATCTACACCCTGCCCCTTCTCGTCTTCACATACGTGCAGGCGGTCATCATGGGCGCGATCACGATTTATAATATTGTTTCCGGCTATGTCACGTATTTCACGTCGAAAGGCGTGTATTTCAACCTTGCAGTCCTCAAGTTCTTCTTTGAATGGCTATCTCTTGTGGGCTTTGTGAAGTGGACTGGAAGTGTCTTCTCTGGCGCAAGTCCGCTCACGCTCTACGCTGCTGTGGGAATCGCATCAACCCTTCTCACCTATCCGCTCTACATCTACGCGATCCTGCGGTTTGACAAGAAGATTGACTGGTGGCATGTCCTACCTATTGTTTTCATGTTTCCCTTCTGGCTTCTCGTCATGGCGGTTTATATTGTGATGCTTCCTTTTGGCTTTCCAAAGCAGGATAATATCTGGAAGAAGAACGAGTAGGGGGAGTTTTTGTGTTTTTCTTTAGAAGCCAGGCATTGCCTGGTAATTATTTTTGCCTTTTGGCAAAAAACAGTCTTTGAGAATGCTCGTGCATATGCACGGGAAGCCCGCGCTGCGTGAGCAGCGCTTGTCCAATGAAATAGAAGGACGGACTACTACCATTTCAAATGCCACAATTTCATCTTGTTTGGCTATCTTTCAAGGCATGCAGAAATCGCTTTCTCAATCACAGCAATCTCTGTCTTCCATCGTGGTATCTTTGCGATCTTTGCCCTGTACTTCGGCAGGTTTTTTTCAAAAGCCTCAATGTCTTTCAAACAGAGTTCTTTTGTTGTCGAGCCGTATCCGAGCCTCTGCAGGGCTGATCCGTTGTATTCCTGTTCGATCTGGTTTTTCACAGGGATTGCGAGGACTGGCTTTTTCAGGTAGAGCGCTTCTGTGATGAGGGTGAAGCCGCCGTTGACGATCACATAGCTTGCGCTTTCGAGGTCTTTGTAGAATTGGCGGTTGTTCACTGGCATGAATGTGAGGTTTCCTTTGCTCTTTCGTTTTCCCATCCCGTAGATCTTGAATTCGCGTTTGTGATTTGCAAGGACAGGGGGTATCTGCTCATTTGTTGCTGATGTCTGATAGACGACGACATGCCCTTTGTCTGATGGTGTGAGCTTTCGCACTTCTTCTTTCATGATGGGTGCGATGACTGTCGTCCTATTATTCTTCGCATGCATATCATCAAACGCGGGGATGATGTTTCTCGTCCCTTTTGGCTGCAAGATCTTCATGCCTGCCTTGATATACCACGGAACGCAGTATTTGATGTCACACTCCTTGAGGGTATGGATGTTGTCAAGATTGATGACAGGTATTCCCATGATGAGGCCATAATATGCGCCTGTTGCCTCAAAATCAGTGATGATGATGTCTGGCTGGAAGTCTTTCATAAGAGGGAGGACTTCCTTGAAGTTCTTGTAGATGTATTTGGGCAGCTTTCCGAGCAGTTGCATGAGGCTTGGCACGACTAAAAGTTCATTGTTTTTGTAGACATAGGTGTTGCCTGCGATATGATGTGTCTCTTTTGGGTATCGTTCTTTGAGGTAGTCGTATGCCTTTGCGTAGGCCGTGATGATAACCTCATGTTTCTTGAGAAGTTCCTTGATGACAGCCTCGCTTCTCGTCGCATGGCCGAGTCCTTCACCACAGACCGTGTACCATATGCGTGCCATAAATTGTGGTTGGTTAAGGACGATTTAAATGTGTTGCGAGTAGTAGTATATCGTTCGTAGTTTATAGTTTTTAGTACTACGAACTATAAACGAAGAACTACATTCATGCATGCACTTCTTTTGCGCTCACAGGCTTTATGAGTATCCCGTCAGGCCTTGCCTCGAATACGCCATAGTCCTTTGGCTTGATCTTGAAGTCCTTGAGCACCTTGTTCGGTATTCTGATGATTGTGGAATCCCCGAGTGATCCGAATTTTCGCACAAGCTCTTTCCTGCCGGTAAGGATATCAAACCTGAGCAGTTCTGATGAGGTGAAATATTCCTCTCCGCAATTCTGGCATTTCAGGCAGTTAAGGCCGACTCCTTTTTTAATGCTTGTTGCAATATTAACTTTTCCTTTGCATTTATAGCAGGTTTCCATGAATTTTTTCATTTTTTCCTCCTTATTGGTTTGATGTGGATCAGGATGACTTGCTCATGCTCGACATACGAGAGGTACAGTCCCTTGCCTTTATAGGGATAATGTACATTGTATTTGTTCTGGTTCTTTGAAACAAGGATGTGCTTACCTTTGTCGAGTATTTCGATGATGAATTCAAGTGGTTTTCCAATTTTTTCATATTCTTCCTTGAAATGCCAGGTGAATACGAGCAGCTTCCCTTTCCAGCGCAGATCATCGGTAAATATCTAAATCACCTGAATGATATCTTTTAGAAGTAATAGATATTTATATGCTTTTCGGTTATTTTTCTTTGAGAAAATCATATGGCCTTCCCGTATGCGGTGATGGTCACGTCATGGTTTTTCAGTAGTTTTTTGATGACGGCCTCGCTTCTGGTCGCATGGCCGAATCCTTCACTGCAGACCGTGTACCAGATGCGTGCCATGTGCGAGGAAATTATGGATTCTCTTTATAAGATTTTCCCCGATTCCGCGCGGAGGGGTGTTTCTCACTTGCCGTTCAGGGAAATTTGCGTCTGTCAACGATGATCTCGCATGTCCTTTTCGTAAGGCGCATGACTGCAGTTTTCACAGCATTTATATTGCCGCAATCTTTCCATCGGAAGGAAATGGTGTACGTTCCGGTCGATTATTATGCGAGGGAGGCCAATCGTCTTGGTTATGTGTCCCGGGCAGTCTTCAAGCTCATGGAGATGGACAGGAAATACGGGCTCTTGAAGCGGGGGATGCATGTCCTTGACCTTGGTTCAAGCCCGGGGTCATGGGTGCAGTATGCTGCAGAGAGAATCGGGCCTGCAGGCCGTATCACATGCATCGACAGGCATCCTGCGAAAGTCACACTGGAGAATGCCGTCTTCATGCAGGGTGATGTGCGTCACCATGTCGGAGAGCTTTCCTTGTTGGAAAAGGATGTCGTGCTGTCGGACATGGCTCCTGATACGACAGGGCATACTGACCATTGGCGTTCTGTCGAACTCTGCATGTTTGCTGTGGCTGTTGCCCATAATGCGGATGCGCTGGTGTGCAAGGTGCTTTCAGGCCCTGATGACCGGTCGGTTTTGGATAATGCTCGTGCGTATTTCTCTGATGTCTTCCTATTCCGGCCCAAGGCAACGAGGAGGGGAAGCAGGGAATTGTATGTTGTCGGCAGGAGATGATTGTCCACATGAGGGGGATGCATGCAGAGTGGTTCTGTGCTTGAGAACCAGAGGAATGTTTCCTGCAACCAGGCTTATGCACTGCTCAAGCTGCCTCTTGTGCCTGAGAATAGTTACACGTCCAGGTTCACAACGTCTTTCGCGTGCGTTTCGATGAATTCTCTTCTGGGCTCGACGTCGTCTCCCATGAGGATTTGGAAGATCTGGTCTGCTTCTGTCGCGTCTTCTATTGTGATCTGTTTGAGTGTTCTTGTCGTCGGATCCATTGTTGTCTCCCAGAGTTGTTCTGGGTTCATCTCTCCGAGTCCTTTGTAGCGTTGGATGCCTATGCCTTCTGTTCCCAGTGTCTTGAGAAGTGTGTCCTTTTCCTTGTCGTTTAAGCAGTAGAAGTGCTGTTTTCCTTTCTTGACCAGATACAAGGGTGGTTGTGCGAGGTAGATATATCCTTGGTCGATGAGTGGTTTCATGTACCTGAAGAAGAAGGTGAGGATGAGGGTTGTGATGTGGCTTCCGTCGACGTCTGAATCTGTCATGATGATGATCTTGTGGTAGCGTACCTTTTGCACGTTGAATTCTTCTGCAATGCCTGTGCCAAGTGCTGTTATTATGGTCGTGATCTCATTCGAGGATATCACCCTGTTAAGGCGTGCTTTTTCGACGTTGAGTATCTTTCCGCGAAGGGGCAGTATTGCCTGGGTTGCCCTGTTCCTGCCCATCTTTGCACTGTTATGGACAAATACACCTGAGGAAAGGGCGAAATTATGAGTCCCTGGGACTTCGAGGTCATAGACATCCATTGGTTCCCTCACGTTGATGAGACTTTTCATTTTACTTCTAGTGTTTTCAAGGATTTGAATAAGACAGGTTGGTCCATTATCGACCATTTGGCACGTATGTGATATCAGCGGCATCAATGAATCGTGTTGATTGAGGTCACAAGCTTTTTTATATGTGCCATTCCTGAGCATGAATAAGTGGTCCGGTGTGCATGTGATTTCTTCATTGTTGTCGAGGATGATCTTGATGACGCTTGCATGAGCTTTTGTCTTCCGGATATTTCTTATTTCTTGCAGTCCAATGTTTCCGTCAGGAAGGATAGTGTAGCCAAAATTTTTTTTCCCTTCTCGTTCTTCATGGATAAGTTCTTTGAATGAGAGTGACCTGCCATCTGCTAGCGCAACTTCGGTATCTTCTGAAAAGCAGCCTCCTGCGCTGTCTCCTTCCACCATGAATATCTCGGATTTTGCAGGGTCGCGTTCCTGGCAGTCTGCGAGCTTTCCTGGGAGTGTTGAGTATTCGAGTGCACTCTTTCGTCTGACGAGTTCGCGTGCTTTTCGTGCTGCTTCCCGTGCTTTTGCGGCGTTCACGCTCTTTTCGATTATTGTGCGTGCTTCTTTTGGGTGTTGTTCAAAGTAGATGGTGAGTTGGCTTGAGACGATGGAGTCGACTATGCCCTTGATGTTTGAGTTCCCCAGCCGTGTTTTGGTCTGGCCTTCGAATTGGGGTTCGGGAACTTTGAGTGAGAGGATTGCTGTGAGGCCTTCCCTGCAGTCGTCGCTGGAGAGTTTCACGTCCTTGATGAAGCCGTTTTTTTCTCCGTAGCTGTTGAGCGTTCTGGTGAGTGCTGTCTTGAATCCGGAGAGGTGGGTTCCGCCTTCGTGGGTGTTGATGTTATTGACGAAGGTGTGGAC